>JBOHYT010000281.1:0-2305 GCA_050738055.1 Rhodanobacteraceae bacterium | reverse complement strand
GAGAGCCGGAATTCTGCCAGCTTGTCGTAGAAGGGCCTGCATTCGTCGGCAAGTTTTTGCTGAAACGCGGTCAGCTTCGCTTGGCGCGGTTGCCCAGGCGCGAACCCGGTCGAGCGTTCCACGGCGGCGTACCAGTGCGGTGCCCACACGCCGTCACTTGCGCGCTTGCCGGCGGCCCAGCGCAGCATCCGGTCGGTGAAGGGAATATCGAGTAGTGCGCATAGCGTGCGCAATGTGCGGCGCGGATCCTTGAGCACGTCGGCCGCGTCGATCACCGGTGGCGCGTGGCCGAGCGTGTCGCAGACGTGGTCGAACAATTGTGCCTGCTGCGCGAAGCCGAGTTCCCACGCCGCTGCATCGGGTCGCTGGATGGTGAACGAGGCGGCCACGCGTTCGGGTTCGCGGATCAGGAAGCAACTGGTGACTTCGTCCAGCCAGTCCAGCGGTGTTCCCGGCAGCATGTGCTGGGTCATGTGCTTCTGGTACCAGATCGGTTTGCCTTCCGGGATCGGGCCGGCCAGCATGGCCGCGACTTCGGCGGCATCGATGCTTTGCGACGCCAGCACGTCGTCGCGCCCTGGGTGGTTCATGCCGGTTTCCGCAAGATAGTTTGCGTAGAACGGTTCATCGATCACCGCGGTGTCGCCGCGATTTTCCCAGGCACGCATCATCGCGGTGGAGATGTTGCGCGGCCCCGACCACATCGCGATCCGCAGGTGTCCCCGCGTGCTCAAATGCGCGTACCCGTGCGGCTTTCATTCTCGACCAGTTGCATGTACACGCCCTGGAGGCGTTCGACCATCGGTCCGCGTTGGCCATCGCCGATGGTACGTCCATCGACTTCGCGCACCGGCGTCAGCCCTGCAAAGGTGCCAGTGACGAAGGCCTCGTCGGCACCGTACACGTCGGTGAGGCTGAAGTCCCGCTCGCGGATCGGGATCTTGTGGTTCTGGCACAGGCGCACGACGTTGGCGCGGGTGATGCCGCCGAGGCAATAGTTGCCGGTGGACGTCCAGACCTCACCCTTGCGCACGATGAAAAAGTGCGTGGAATTACAAGTGCTCACGAAGCCGAGCGGGTCGAGCATCAATGCTTCGTCATAGCCGGCCTTCTGGGCCTGGATGCAGGCGAGGATGCAGTTGAGCTTGGAGTGGCTGTTGAGCTTCGGGTCCTGCACGTCGGGTGCACCGCGTCGCACGTGGACGGTGAACAGACGGATGCCTTGTTCGACCGTTTCCGGCAACGGCTGCTTGTATTCGGGCACGATCACGATGGTCGGCGGCCCGATCACGAAACGCGGATCCTGATGCGGCGTCGCCTTGATGCCGCGCGTGACCATCAGGCGGATGTGCACGTGGTCGCGCATGCCGTTGGTGCGCAGCGTTTCGAGGATCCGCTCGGTCAGTTCTGCGCGCGTCAGGCCGATGTCGAGGTCGATCGCCTTCGCGCCCTCGTACAGGCGGTCAAGGTGCATGTCGAGGAACGGCAGGCCGCCATCGTGCAGGCGCAGGCCTTCCCATACGCCATCGCCCAGCACGTAGCCGGCATCGAATACCGACACCTTGGCTTCGTTGCGCGCCACCAGCTCGCCGTTGAGGTTGACCCGGATGGTCTCGTTGCGCGGGTCGGGCGCGTAATCGTGGGTGCCTTTGCTCATGGCGCGAGTGTACCGTGGGGCGGGTCTTGACCCGCCATTGAACGCGGGCCTTGACCCGCGCGGAACTTTCCAACCGGTAGGGCGGCTCTTGACCCGCCATTGAATTCGGGTCTTGACCCGCCGCGTGCGTTATTCGCCGTTCCAAGGCGGGTCAAGGCCCGCCCTACGTCGGATTTGCCCGACATGACCGCGCGGTGCGCGCTGATTTCGGGTGAGGGAACGCGCGACGATGATGCAGGCATGCCAAATTACCGACGTGTCTGGGTGCCGGGTGGCACGTATTTTTTTACCGTGGCGCTCATGCAGCGGGACAGGCGGCTGCTGATGGAACACATCGAATCGCTGCAGATGGCGTTTCGCGTGTTCGCGCCTGCGCGGCCATTCGGGACATTAGCGGCGGTCGTGCTGCCCGAGCATCTGCACTGCATCTGGCGATTGCCGCCAGAAGATGCCGATTACGCGACGAGGTGGCGCCATATCAAATCGTCGTTCTCGTCGTCGTTGCCGTGTACGGAAAGCCGTTCAGGGCGCCGCGTGCTCAAGGGCGAACGCGGTATCTGGCAACGCCGTTATTGGGAGCATCTGATCCGTGACGAACGCGATCTCGCAGTCCACATCGATTACGTTCACTTCAACCCCGTGAAGCAT
>JBOHYT010000280.1:0-10442 GCA_050738055.1 Rhodanobacteraceae bacterium | reverse complement strand
AGCTCGGCGTGGCCGGTCTCGACTTGGGCGATGCGACGCATGATTTCCTCGTCCCACGTTTGTTCGACGGCATCATCCCGCACGCCGTCGAGACTGCTGATGAGTTCATGCGCAAGCGTGGCACGCTCCGACGGGGAAAGCGTCGAAATTTGCGTACGTAGCCGATCCAGTGCCTGTGTGGTCATGCTTCCTCCAAGACCGCGGTTGCGGTCAGCTTATCCCGCGCTGCCGACTCCAACAAGGCATAGGCCATGAAGCTCATCGACACGGCAAACCTGTGCCAACCACTGCTGCAACGAGCCTTCTCCGGCGAGCCGGTCTGAGGTCATGCGTCGATGCGGCCGGCGATGCTGCGCGCGTCCGAAGCGCGCAGACCGGCGACCGGTTTTCGTGCGATATCAATAGTGATACCATACGGCCATGACAAGGATCGCGGATCTCGTCGCAAGGATGCGGGTCAACGCCAAGGGCGTCCGCTTTGCTGACCTGTGCAAGGTCTGCGACACCTACTTCGGTGCGGCACGGCAATCGGCTTCGAGCCACCGCGTTTACAAGACACCCTGGGATGGCGACCCGCGCGTGAACATCCAGAATGCCGGGGGCAAGGCCAAACCGTATCAGGTGCGGCAGGTACTGGCGGCCATCTATCGGCTGGAGGTTAAAAGTGACTGAGTTCGTGGACCATTACACGTATCGGGTGACCTGGTCCGAAGAGGATCGGGAATTCGTCGGCCTGTGCGCGGAGTTTCCCGGCCTGAGCTGGCTGGCCGCTACGCAGGTGAAGTCGCTGGAGGGCATCCGGCGCCTCGTCAAGGATTGTGTCGCGGACATGTCGGCCAGCGGCGAAGCCGTGCCACAACCGATTGCGAGCCGCAACTACAGCGGCAAGTTCATGGTGCGCGTACCACCGGAACTGCACCGCGCGCTGGCCATGCAGGCCGCGGAAGCCGGGGTCAGCTTGAACCGGCTGGTTTCCAGTCGCCTGCACGGAGGTGTTCGGCACGCGGATGGGGTTTGAAGGATGAGGCTTGAGGATTTACCCGTCGCCGGAACGCGAAGCGCCTCCGATGATCCACCGGGGCCGTGGCGCCGGCCGGGAACCCTCAGCCCGCATGCCGACCCGTGTGCGAATGCTCCACGGGCCCTGCAATGTGTAATACAAATGTGCTACATTCGCCTTGGATGAACTGTTTCCGGAGCGCCGCGTGAGCACGACCACCATTCGCCTGTCCGATGAACTGAAAGCCCGCATCGTCGCGGCGGCCAAACGCGAGGGCATCAGCGCACACAATTTCATGCTGGAAGCCGTGGCCGAGAAGGCCGATTTGGCCGAGCGCCGGACCAATCTGGACGCCGAAGCGGATCGCCGCTATGCGCGTATCCTGGAGACAGGGGAGACCATCGCGTGGGAAGACATGCGCAAATATCTTGAAGATCGCGTTGCCGGCAGACCGGCGCGGCGACCCGAGCCGCACAAGCTCGCTTAGCATCGTGACGCGGATCGAGCTTGCGCCCGAAATCGACGCGGATTTCGCGCGCATCCTCGAGCATCTCGAAAAATACGAAGCGGAGCATGCCGTTGATCGGATCAGCGAGATCAGCGCGGCCATCGCCGTGCTCAAAACAAGCCCGTTGATGGGGCGCCCTGCCCCAAACAACCGGCGTGAACTGATCATCGGCCGGGGTTCACACGGCTACGTGGCTCGTTACCGATATGTGGCAAGCGTCGATACGGTATTTGTGTTGAATATCCGCGCACAGCGCGAGTCAGGCTACGCAACGCCATGATCGAAACCGAAGCCGACACCCGCGCGAACCGCATCGATCCGGTGCTGCGCGATGCCGGCTGGGGCGTGGTGGAAGGCTCGCGGATCCGGCGCGAGATGATCTGCGCGGGCCGGATCACCGACGGCGGGCGGGCTGATTGAAGTAAACTCTGGCAAGTGCTCAGTAGTAAGAGGATGCGTCATGCGAACCGTTGAGTCCGTCATTGACGAGAAGGGGCAGGTCAGGCTCGCGCAGCCGCTTCGCGTGAAAGGGACGCACCGGGCGTTGGTGACCGTGCTCGATGAGCCGCCCAACGAAGCGATGGAGACCGCGCTCTTGTCCGAAGCCGCGCTCTCCGACTGGTCAAATCCTGAGGAAGATGCAGCGTGGGCGCACCTTTAGTAGGGACCGTCGTCCTCGTACCCTTCCCGTTTTCAGATCTGTCCGCCTCGAAGTTGCGGCCCGCGGTCGTCCTTGCCGATGCTGGCCGTGGCGACTGGATTTGCGCGCAAATCACCAGCAACCCCTGGTCCGATCGCCCTGCAACAGGATTCGTAGGGCGGGTCTTGACCCGCCATGTTGTTTTCCGGCGACGTCGGGCCGTCATCGCGATTGGTCGGCGGGTCAAGACCCGCCCTACCAGCGGCCATGAAGATGCGCACTTTGCGTCCGGCAGCCTCGCAAGGACAAGTTACGCGCGGCCGGGCAAGCTTTTTACGGCGAATGAATCGCTGTTTCAGCGCTCGGTTGCGATGCTCGGTGAGGCCGCTCTGAAAAGCGTGCTCACCGCCGTCATTGCATTATTCCCGCGATGATCGCAACCGAAGCCGACACCCGCGCCAATCGCATCGCCCCGCTGCTGCGCGACGCCGGTTGGGGCGTGGTGGCAGGTTCGCGCATCCGCCGCGAGATGATTTGCCCCGGCCGCATCACCGGCGGCGGACGGGTGAATCCGCTGTCCGCCGACTACGTGCTGAGTTTCCGCGGCCAGAAGCTGGCGGTGATCGAAGCCAAGCGCGCGGGACTGGGTCATACCGATGGCGTCGGCCAGGCCAAGGATTACGCCACGCGCCTGCAGGCGCGTTTTGCCTATGCGACCAACGGCATCGGCTGGTATGGCATCGACATGCTCACGGGTCGGGAAGGCGACCTGGCGTTGCCGTTTCCTTCGCCGCAGGACTTGTGGCAACGCTGCTTTCCCGAGGGCAATGCGTGGCGCGACCGCTTCGGCGCGGTGCCATTTGAATCCGGCGGCGGCAAGTGGCAGCCGCGTTACTACCAACACAATGCGATCAACGCGGTGCTGGAAGCCATCGCGCAAGGGCGGGATCGCATCCTGCTGACGCTCGCGACCGGCACCGGCAAGACCTCCATCGCGTTCCAGATTGCGTGGAAGCTGTTCCATGCGTCGTGGAACCTGACGCGTGAACCCACGCGACGCCCGCGCATCCTGTTTTTGACCGACCGCAATTTCCTGGCCGACCAGGCCTTCAACGCGTTCAGCGCGTTTGCGCCGGATGCACTGTGCCGGATCAGCCCTGACGAGATTCGCAAGCTGGGCAAGCTGCCGAAAAACGCCAGTGTGTTCTTCACCATCTTTCAGACCTTCATGACCGGGGCGGATGCGGATGGCGAGCCGCAGTTCACGTTCGAAGGCTATGCGCCGGATTTTTTCGATTTCATCGTGATCGACGAGTGCCATCGCGGCGGCGCGCGCGATGAAAGCACCTGGCGCGGCATCCTGGAGTATTTCTCGCCCGCGGTGCAGTTGGGCATGACCGCGACGCCCAAGCGCGATGCCAACGTGGATACCTACCGTTATTTCGGCGATCCGGTTTACACCTATGCGCTGAAGGACGGCATCGGGGACGGCTTCCTGACGCCGTTCAAGCTGCGGCAGATGGCGAGCACGCTGGATACGTACAAGTACGCCGACGGCGACGAGGTGGTGAGCGGCGAGATCGACCCGGACAAGGAGTACAGCGAGGCTGACTTCAACACGAAGATCGTGATCGACGCGCGCGAACAAAGCCGTGTTGCCGAGTTCATGGACCAGATCGACCCGCGCCAGAAGACGCTGGTGTTCTGCGCGACGCAGCCGCACGCCGCGCGGGTGCGCGACTGGATCAACCAGGTCAAGTCCAACCCGGACCCGCATTATTGCGAACGGGTGACCGCCGACGACGGCAAGCTGGGCGAGCAGCATCTGTGCGAGTTTCAGGACAACGAAAAGACCCTGCCGACCATCCTCACAACGTCGCAGAAGCTGTCCACGGGCGTGGATGCGCTGAACATCCGCAACATCGTGCTGATGCGTCCGATCCGGTCCATGATCGAGTTCAAGCAGATCATCGGCCGCGGCACGCGGGTATTCGATGGCAAGTACTTCTTTACGATCTACGACTTCGTCAAGGCCAGCGAACATTTCAGCGATCCCGAATGGGACGGCGAGCCGCTGCCGCCTGATCCGCCCGGCCCGCGCGAACCGGGTGAATCGCCGCCTGATCCGCCCGAACCGCCCGACGGCATCGACGATGACCCGCCGCCGCCGACCCCGAAGATCGTCGTCAAGTTGGCCGATGGCAAGGAGCGCCAGATCCGCTATGTCGCGGCCACCAGCTACTGGTCGCACGATGGCCGTCCGATCACGGCGCAGCAGTTCCTGCAGCAACTGTTTGGCGACCTTGGCACGCTGGTCACTTCCGAACAGGAACTGCGCGAAGTGTGGAGCGACCCGGAGCGCCGCATCGCGTTCATCCAGCGGCTGGCGGAAATGGGCTACGACGGCGATCGGCTGGAAGACATGCGCCGGCTCATCGACGCGCCGGACAGCGACATCTTCGATGTGCTCGCCCACGTGCGGTTCACGCTCGCGCCGCTGACGCGAACCGAGCGTGTCGAGACCGTGCAGACAAGCCGGCTTTCCGGCTACGAGCGGGAAATGCGGTCCTTCCTCGAGTACGTGCTCGACGCGTACCGCAGGCAGGGCATCGACGAACTGGCGCCGGCGAAACTCGCTGATTTCCTGCGCATCCGCTACGGCGGCACCAACGACGCCAAGCGCATCCTCGGACCGATTCCGCAAATCCGCAGCGCGTTCGTCGAGGTACAAGGCTACCTGTTCCGCTGATCCGGCCGACGGCGACTTGCTGGCGTGTTTTTGTGCGGGACCGAACTGTCCGGGCTGAATGCGGCATCAACGGACGCCGACCGTTCACCGCCCGCTCACGATTGCCGACGCACAGTCGCGGTGCCCACAATCGGGCATATCGGAGCTGCACCATGGACGAGAACCGCAAAGAAGGGACCAAGCACGAGGTCAAAGGCAAGGTGAAGGAAGAGACCGGCAAGTGGACCGGCGACAAGACCAAGCAGGTCACCGGCAACGTCGAGAAGAATCTCGGCAAAGCACAAAAAGAGGTCGGCAAGCGCGCCGATGAAGCGCGCAAGGAAGATGAGCGCCATCGCCGCTGAGATTCGGGCGCGCATCCACTTGCGAGCGGGTGCGCGCCGCTTTGGCAAGCACGCACGAAGCGTCCTTCATTTGCGACGCGAGGAGCATCTCCCGGCGGGTCCCTGACGCGGGCGTGGCATTTTTCGGTCCGGGAAAATCGGCTGGCGCACCGGAAAGGAAATCCAGCCGATGCGACGGCTACTGCCAGGCACACGTGTGATCAGTGGGCTACGCCCGCGCGGCGACGGCGGCGCCGAGCAGGCCGGGGTTTTCGTGGGTGATGATCTGCACGGATATGCGTTGCATGTATTCGTGGTGGCGGCCCTTTGCCGTAAACGCGTCCATGAATCCGCTGGCGCGGAAGAAGTCCAGGAAATGCAGCACCACGCCGCCGGCGATCAGCACGGTGCCGGCTCCGTGCAGCAGGGCTGCGTCGCCGGCGACTGCACCGTAGACCCGACAGAAGCGGCGCAGCGCCCGTTCGGCGCCGGGATCCTTGCCGGACAGCGCGGCGTCGACGACTTCCTTGGAACGGCGCGAGTCGGGTTGCGGTGCAGGCGATGCGACCGGTTCGATGCCGCGCAACGCGGCATCGATGTTCGACAGGCCGTGGCCGCTCAGCAGCCGTTCGTTGGAAACCCGGCCGTGGCGAACCTTCAGCCACGTTGCGATCGCGCGTTCCTCGTCGTCGGTCGGCGCGAAGCTGGCGTGGCCGCCCTCGGTGGGAACGACGTGCCAGCCCTGTTCGAAGGACCCGGTCAACAGCGCAACACCGAGGCCGGTGCCGGCGCCGATCAGCGTGACCGGCCCTTCGGGCGGCGTTTCGACCGGACCGTGCACGGCCATGCGATCGCCTTCCTTCAGGTGCGGTGCGGACCACGCAATCGCGGCAAAATCGTTGATGAGCTGCAACTCGTCCAGGCCGAGCGCCTTTTGCAGGTCGCCACGTTTGAATGACCAGTCGCGGTTGGTGAGGGTGATCTCGTCGCGGGTGACCGGCGACGCGACCGCCAGCGCCGCGCGTTCGGGGCTGGCACCAACCTCGTCGAGGTAATGTTGCGCGGCTTCGCGCAGGCTGTGGAAGCCCTGGTCGGTGAGCGTTTGTTCCTTCAGGATCCGCGGTTCTTTCGCCTCGAGATCGGTCAGCGCGAAACGCGCGTTGGTCCCGCCGATGTCGCCGATGAGGGCCAGCTTCTCCATGGTTTGCTCCGGTGGCAGGCCGCCAGCATAAGCAACCACGGGGTCCGCTGTCATGCTGCGATCGTCAGACGCACGCGGTTTGCCGCAGGCTCGAATCGCGCACGACCAGCTTCATCGGCAACACCCGGCTTGTGACCGGCTCGCCGCGGATCAGCCGCAACAGGCTGTCGACCAGTACCTGGCCGGCGAGCCCGGTGTCCTGCAACACCGTGGTCAGCGGCGGGTGGACGAAACTCGCCATCGGAATGTCGTCGAATCCGGCGAGCGCGACGTCGTCGGGCACCTCGATGCCGTGCGTCTTCAACGCGGCCAGCGCACCGATCGCGATCAGATCGCTGGCGGCGAAGATCGCGTCGAAGCGTATGCCGCGCGCCAGCAGCGCCTCGGCGGCCATGCGCCCCGAATACTGGGAACTTTCCGCGTCGACCTGCAACCTCTCGTCGACCGCGGCGCCGTGCGCACGCAGCGCCTGGAGGTGGCCGCGATAACGTTCCTGGAATTCTGGAAAGTGGCCCGAAGCGTTGCCGAGGAAGGCGATGCGCCGGCAACCTTGCCCGAGCAGATGTTCGGCGACCGAACGGCCGCCGCTGAAGTTGTCGCAGCCGATGGTCACGCAGGGTTGGTCGGGCATGACCGCGCCCCAACTGACGATCCTGGTGCCGCGCGCGCAAAGCTTTTCGAGCCGGCTGGCGTGGCTCAGGTAATCGCCGTAGCCGAGCAGGATGATGCCGTCGGCCTTCTTGCTCTCGGCGAAGTCGGCATGCCAGTCACGCGCGAGTTCCTGGAACGAGATCAGGAGATCACAGCCCTCGCGCGCGCACTCGCGCGTGATCGACCCGAGCATCGACAGGAAAAACGGATTGATGCGCGAGTCGTCCGGCGTCGGGTCTTCGAAGAACAGCAGCGCAAGCGTGCCCGTGAGCTGGCTGCGCAGGCTGGATGCGTGCTTGTCGACCGTGTAGTGCAGGGAAGCCGCGGCCGCCTCGACGCGTTGGCGGGTTTCCTCGCTGACTTGCGCGCTGCCGCGCAGCGCGCGCGAAACCGTCGGCTGCGATACGCCGGCGAGTTCGGCGATGTCGAACGAGGTGATTTGCTTCTTGTTGTGCACCTGATCCCCGCAACCCAGGAAGTACGGCGAACCTGCCGCGCCGGCGACGATCCTATTACAAAACGTCGCTCCCCTGTAGGAGGGCCGGAAGGCCCGAAAGGCGCGGTTCGGGCCTTCCGGCCCTCCTACGCGCGAGGGGCCGGCAGGCACGAAAGGCGACCATCGGGCCTTCCGGCCCTCCTACACGCGAGGGGCCGGAAGGCCCGACGCACGCGAGCGCGTCAGCCGGGCATGTCCTCCAGTTCCACGCCGCGGGTCTCGCGGACGAACCGCCACACGAACAGCAGCGACAGCGCGGCAAAGAATGCGTAGACGCCATACGAGAAGGGCAGGCTGAACTGCGCCATCGGCGGAAAACTGCTGGTGATCGCGAAATTGGCGAGCCATTGCGCCGCGGCCGCAACCGCCAGCGCCATCGCGCGGATGCGGTTGGGGAACATCTCGCCCAAGAGCACCCACACCACCGGCCCCCAACTCACCCCGAAGAAGATCACGTACAGGTTGGCCGCGACCAGAGCGGTCACGCCCCAACCGCCGGGCAGCGCGACGTTCGCGCCGCTGCCGGTCGCCTGCGCGAAGCACCACGCCATCAGCGCCAACGTCACGGCCATTCCGGCCGAACCGACCAGCAGCAATGGCTTGCGCCCGACCTTGTCGACCAGCGCGATCGCGACCAGTGTCACCACCACGTTCACGATCGAGGTGATGACCGTCAGCGAGAAGGAGCTGGATTCGCTGAAGCCCACCGAGTGCCACAGCATGGTGGAGTAGTAGAAGATCACGTTGATGCCGACGAACTGCTGGAATACCGACAGCACGATGCCGATCCACACGATCGGCAACAATCCCGTCCCACCGCCGACGAGGTCGCGCCAGACCGGCTTGTGCTCGCGCTCGAGGCTGAGTTCGATCTCGCTGAGCTTCTTGCGCAATGCGGCGTCGGAACCCAGCGCGAGCACGCGCTTGAGCACGCCGAGCGCCTCCTCGCTGCGCCCGCGCGCGACCAGGTGCCGCGGGGATTCGGGGACGCTGAAGGCGAGGCCGCCGTAGATCAGCGCGGGAATCACGCCGACGATGAACATCCAGCGCCACGCGCCGAGGCCGAACCACAAGGCGCCGCCCGCGCCGCCCGCCGAGTCGGCGAGCGCTGCGTCGCTCAACAGCGCCGCGAAGATGCCGAGCACGATCGCGAGTTGCTGCATCGAGCCGAGCCGCCCGCGGATCCATGCCGGCGAGATTTCCGCGATGTAGGCCGGCGCCACGACCGAGGCCACCCCGATGCCGATTCCGGCCACCACCCGCCATCCCATCAGCCATTCGACCGAACCGGCGAGTCCCGCGCCGATCGCACCGGCGAGCAGCAGGATGGCGGCGACCTGCATCGTGCGCACCCGCCCGAAACGGTCCGCGAGATGCCCCGCGTACCAGGCGCCCAGCGCCGACCCGAGCAGCGCGATGGACACCGCAAAGCCGGTCAATCCTGCACTCAAGCCGAAGGCGTGGCGCAACGCGTCCACCGCTCCGTTGATCACGGCGGTGTCGAATCCGAACAGGAAGCCGCCGAGCGCGGCGGCGGCTGCGATCAGGATCACGCGCAGGTTGGCGCGGCCGTGCGGGTCCTCGGACAGCGTCGTGGGCGTGTTCAAGTAATCGCTCCCGTGGCGATGGCATCGGAGCCAGAAGATGCGTGCCCGACTTTTTCGAGGCGGGCGAACACCGCGCCGTAACCCGGCAGGCACAGCCGGCTGCCATCGAGCGTGCCCTCGCGTACGCCGTGTCCGTGCAGTGCTTGCGTGGCGCCGGCCTGCGGCAGCGTCAGTTCGGTTGCTTCAGCGGAGAGATTGAAGGCCACCAGCAGCACCTCGTCGTGGACGCGCCGCTCGAACGCCAGCACGGGTTCCGGAGTATGCAGGAAACGGATCGCGCCGGTGCGCAGCGCCGGATGGGTCTTTCGCCAGCGCATGAAGGCACGGAAACCGTGCAGGGTCGACGCGGGATCGTTTTCCTGCAGGCTCACTGCCAACGCGCGGTGCTCGTCGGGCACCGGCAGCCACGGTTCGCCGGTGGTGAAACCGGCTTGCCGGTCCGCGTTCCACGGCATCGGGGTGCGGCAGCCGTCGCGACCCTTGAACTCGGGCCAGAACGCGATGCCGTAGGGGTCGCGCAGCGCCTCGAAGGGCACCTCGGCTTCGGGGAGACCCAGTTCCTCGCCCTGGTACACGCAGATCGCGCCGCGCAGCGAACACAGCATTGCGGTCAGCAAGCGGGCCAGTGGCGCCGCCGGCCGGCCGCCGCCCCAGCGCGACAGTACGCGCATCACGTCGTGGTTGGAAATCGCCCAGCACGGCCAGCCGTCCTGCATCTTCTGATCGAGCTTGCGCACGGTGTCGCGGATCCAGGCGGCGCTGAAATCTTCGGTCAGCAGCTCGAAACTGTAGCCCATGTGCAGGCGCCGGCCACGGGTGTACTCGACAAGGGTGGCGAGCGAATCCTCCGAGGCAATCTCGCCCAGCGCGGCGACGCCGGGGTAACCGTCGAGCAGCGCCCGCAGCTCTTCGAGGAACGCCAGGTTCTCCGGCCGGGTATTGTTGTAGAAGTGGTACTGGTGGGCGTAGGGATTGTCCGGGCTGAAGCCGCGACCGGTGCGCCGGTCGGCGGGCTTGGGCGGGTTGTCGCGCAGCGCGCGGTCGTGGAAGCAGAAATTGATCGCGTCGAGACGCAGGCCGTCGACGCCGCGGTCGAGCCAGAACTTCACGTTGTCCAGCACCGCCGCGCGCACTTCCGGATGGTGGAAATCGAGGTCCGGTTGTTCGGCGAGGAAGTTGTGCAGGTAGTACTGCTGGCGGCGCGGTTCCCACTGCCAGGCCGAACCGCCGAAGATCGACAACCAGTTGTTGGGCGCGGTGCCGTCCT
>JBOHYT010000279.1:0-6782 GCA_050738055.1 Rhodanobacteraceae bacterium | reverse complement strand
TTTTCGCGGGCGGTGCCTTCCCATACGCGCGCCGAGCTCAGGAAGAATCGCTGGTCCTGGGTTTCTCCGTTGATCTTCTCGTCGGCTTCCTTGGGATTGGCCTTCAGCGCGGTCTGCAACGCGGTGTAGGCGATGTTGAGGCCACCGAGATCGGCGGTGTCCTCCCTGATCGTCATTTTGCCGTTGACGTGCAGGTCCGGCTTGCCCGGGATCGGGGCGTACTGGTCGTATTGCTTCTCCAACTCGTCGGTGAGTTGGTCGAACTTCTTCCGGTCCTGCGGCGTCCACCAGTTGACGTGGTTGCCGTGTCCGTCGAACTGGCTGCCGTCCTTGTCGAACCCATGGGTGGTTTCGTGGCCGATCACGTAGCCGATGCCACCGTAGTTCACCGCGTCATCGCCGTGCGCGTAGAAGAATGGTGGTTGCAGGATCGCGGCCGGGAAATTGATGGTGTTGGTGGTGTCGCTGTAGTAGGCATTGACCGTCTGCGGGGTCATGAACCATTGCTTGCGGTCGGTCGGCTTGCCGATCTTGCCGATGTCCCAGTGATAGTTGTACTTGGCAGCGGCCTGCAGGTTTGCGAAGAAATGGCCGGGCTGGATGGACAGCCCGCTCCAGTCGCGCCATTGGCCCTTGTCGGGGTATCCGATCTTGGGCAGATACAGCACCAGCTTCGCGAGCGCCTTCTTCTTGGTCGCCTCGCTCATCCAGGTCAGGTTCTCGACGTGCTCCTTGAACGCGGCGCGGATGTTGGCAACCAGTTGCTCGGCGCGCGCCTTGGCTTCGGGCGGGAAGTATTTCGCGACGTACAGTTGGCCCAGGCCCATGCCCATGGCCATGTTGGTCATGCCCACCACGCGTTTCCAGCGCGGTTTCTGCTCGGGCTGGCCGGCCAGGGTGTGGTTGTAGAAATCGAATTGGTTCTGCTGGAACGGCTGGCTGAGCGCCGGTGACGCATCGCTGACCAGATGAAATTTCAGGTACGCCTGCCACTGGGATGCCGGTGCGGTCGCGAGCAGCTTGTCGAACTCCTTGATGAACCCGGGTTGCGACAGCGAGAAACCGTTGCCGACCTCCACGCCCTGTGCCTTGAAGAACTTCGGCCACGAAAAGTGCGGACTGATCTTGTCGGCTTCGGCCACCGTGACGAAGTGGTATTCGTTGTCCGGGTTGAGCAGGTCGGTCGGCGACAGCGATGCCTTGGCGAGTTCGGTCTCGAAAGCGAGTACCTGGCCGGCTTGTTTCTTGGCCGCGGCTTCCGGGGTACCGGTGAGCTGGAAAGCCTTGGTGATGTAATTTAGGTATTCCGCGCGGATCTTCTTGTAGTTCGCTTCCTGGCTCAGGTAGTACTTGCGGGTCGGCAAGCCCAGGCCGCCCTGGTTCACGAAGCCGATTTGCTTGCTCGCGTCCTTGAAGTCGGCACTCGAGCCGAAATCAAAGACGTAACCGTTGCCGTTGTCGAAGCTCTGGTCGAGGAAATTCTCGATGTCGCTGGAGTTCTTCAGTGCGTCGATCTTCGCCAGTTGCGGCTTGATCGGGTCGTAGCCCAGCTTGTCGATCTCGGCAGAGTCCATGCCCGCGGCGTACAGGTTGCCGAGCTTCTGCTCCAATGGCGAACCGGTGCCGGCCTTGGCGTCGTCCGCGGCGTTTTCCAGGATCTGCTTCTGGTCCAGCAGGCTCTTTTCGTGCAGCGCGCCGAACGCGCCCCACATGGTCTGGTCGGCCGGGATCGGGTTGGCTTGGTTCCACTTCGCGTCGACGTACTCGGCGAAGTCGTTGCACGGGTTGTACTGTTCATCGAGCGTGAACGCGATCGGCTGGACCAGCTTGGCGGTGGCTGTAGCCGCGGCGGTGGAGGCGGAAGCTGGCGCGGCGGCGGTATGCGCAGGGGCAGGCGCGGTCGCCGGGGCCGCCGGCGCGGGGGCGGAACTCGCGGCGCCGTGCGGCGATTGGCTGCAGCCGGCGAGGGCGAGCGCTGCGCCAACGGCCAGCGCAATGGGTGTCATCAAGAACTTTTTCATGGGGGTGCACTCCGGGGATGTCGAGGAATGGAGTCGGCACCCAAAAGCGTGCCGGCGGCAGCAAAGCTTGTGACCTTACGCCTGTGAGGCGGCGCCGGACCCTGCCGAAAGTCACGCCGCGGGTTCCCCGTGCCCGCGTTTCGCGCGCGTTGCCGACGCGTGCATGGGCAGTTGCGCGGACGATCGGATGGACGGCTATGGTACGGGATGGATGCGCCCGGTTACCCGTGCCCGCTTTGGCCGTGGTCTTCGGCGTCGTGCGCGGGGGCGGCGAGCGGGACTCGGGCGAGTTCGCGATAGGTCGCGGCCGGGTGCGCCAGCATGCTTTGCACCAGCGCGACCGCATCGAAGGTGATTGCCAGCGAGGTTGGCGGCAGGACGCCGGGCGCGCAGCCCGGACGCAAACGCGCCAGCGTCATGTGCGGCTTGAACCTGCGCGGTTCAGGCGGGAATCCCGCCTCGCGCGCCAGCGCTTCGCATTCCCGGGCGAGGGCCAGCAGTCCATCGGATGCTTCGAGTTCCAGCACCAGCAGGCGCGGCCGGACGCGATTCGGCCAGATTGCGAGGCGGCGGCCTTCGATCCGATTCGTCGCACACGCGAGCGCTGGCAGACCGGCCTTCAGGGACTCGATTTGCGCGTACGTCGATTCCCCGAGGAAGCGCAGCGTCAGATGCACGGATGCGGTATCCAGCCAGCGCACGCCGCGCATGCCACCCCCGTGCGGCCCATCGAGCGACTCGCGGAGGCCTCGCAAGGCGCTCCGGCTGGCGGCGTCGGGGAGCAGGGCGAGAAAACAGCGCGCGCCGTCGCCAGGATTTTCCGGCGTCGTCGGCGCGCTCACGCGCGGGCGGTCTCGGCGGGTACGCGCGGCGGCGCGAGCTCGGGCTCGACGGCGGGCAGGTTGTCGGGGCCGACCGCGCCGCCCGAAACGAGGAATGCCATCGCCTGGTCCATGCTCCAGTCGGTCATGATCAGGCGCGCGGTCGGGACCAGCTCCAGATAGCCGCCGGTCGGGTTGGGCGTGGTCGGCACGTACACGGCGGCGACTTCGCGACCGCCCGCGTCGACGAAGGTCCGGGTGACGAAGCCGATCGACTTCAGTTGCGGCGACGGAAAGTCGATCAGCACCACGCGCTGGGTGTTGCCCGGCTTGTTGCGCATCAGCGCCATCAGTTTCTTGACGCCGCCATAAATGGTGTGCACCAGTGGAATGCGCTCGAGGAGCTTGTCGACGCTGCCGAGGATACGTCGTCCGAATACGCGGGTGGACAACCAGCCGAGCAGATAGAGCGCGACGATCGTGAGGACGAAGGCGGTGATCGACACGATCCAGTCGCGCTGCAGCGCGGCCGCGGCCGCGGGTGAACCCAGGCCGATCAGGTCGATGATCCCGGTCACCAGTGGCGCACCGACGCCGGCGAGCAGGGTGAACACGAACTTGAACACCACCCAGGTGATCCACGCCGGAATGAAGGCCAGGAGGCCTGTGATCAGATACCGTTTGACGTGCAGCTCGGGCATGGACGAAGGAGGGGACGCCGCGATTTGCGCATTGTAGTGGAGACGGGCACCGGAGCCCGTGTGATTTTTGCCCGGCGCCGGCGAATCATGGGGAAACGGACGGGATACGGGCGATGGCGGATCGGGAACGGCAACGGCGGTTCGAGGCGTTGCTTCGCGAACACCAGCGGATCATCTTCAAGGTCGCAGGCGTATACGCGCGAAATGTGAGCGATCGGGACGATCTGGCCCAGGATATCGCGACGCAAATGTGGCGATCGTTCGCATCGTTCGACGAACGCCGCGCGAAGTTTTCGACCTGGATGTACCGGGTCGCGTTGAACGTGGCGATCTCGCACGTGCGCACGGGCGCACGCCGCGATGCGGCGCGATCGCAGCCGCTGGAAAGTGCGGATTTCGAGGCCGTCGCCGATTCCGGTGTCACGCAGTTCGAAAGGATCGAAAGCGACGAGCGCAGCGCCGCTTTGCACGCGTTCATCGGCAGCCTCGACCCACTCAACCGCGCACTGGTGCTGCTGTATCTCGAGGAGCGAAGTTATGCAGAGATCGCCGAAGTGCTGGGCGTCAGCGAGACCAACGTCGCGACCAAGCTCAACCGCATCAAACAGAAACTGCGCGGGCAAATGGCTGCGCAGCAACCCGCAGGAGCACGCAATGGAACTCGATGACATGAAGTTGGCGTGGCAGCAACTGGACGCGCGCGTCCGGCAAAACCGTGCGTTGAACCTGCAGTTGCTGAAGGACAACAAGACGGCCAAGGCGCGGCGCGGATTGCGGCCGTTGGTTTTCGGACAAGTCTTGCAGTTGGTGATCGGGTGTGCGCTTTCGGTTGGCGGCGCCGCGCTTTGGGCGACTCATCTGCGCGAGCTTGACGTGTTTCTCTGCGGTCTGGTGGCGCATGCCTACGGTGTACTGCTGGTGGTTTTCGCAGCACGCAACCTGTACCTGATCCAGCGTATTGACTACGCCGCACCGGTGCTGGACATCCAGCGCAGATTTGCGGAACTGCGTGCGTTCCGGGTGCGCGTGGAGAATCCCGTCAACGGCGTCGTGTGCTCGTTTATCTGGATTCCGGCGACCTGGGTCGCCCTGACGCTCTCCGGAGTCGAGCTGTCGGTGTGGGTGTTCCTGGTGTGGGCGATCGGCAGCAGCGTGGTCGGCCTCGCCGCGATCCTGGTGGTGCTTTGGGCGATGAGACGAATGGGACGCGCGCAAATGATCGAAGACCACAGCGCCGGCCGCAGCATCGTCCGCGCGCAGGCAGCGCTCGAAGAGATCGCGCGCTTCGAGCGGGAATGAAAAACCGGCGCGAACGCGTCGCGCCGGTTGCGGTTCACATTGCGCGCGTGCGCGTCAAGGAAGCTCTGATTTCGCTCGTCATTCCGGGGCCGTCGCGGCTCCATCGCGGCGAAACCCGACTGCGTTGGCAGGTGCCAACACGAACGCCGAAGGTGGCCCGGAGGGCGAGCGTCAAGGACGGCGCGGGTCTATCCAGTGTCTGTGAACCCCAAGGCTTTGCGAAAAGACCCGTTGCCAATCGGTTCGTGCCGGACAGACCCCAGCGTCCTTCGACGGTCACTACGCGACCCAAAGTTGACGGTGGCGGCTGCTACCAGAACGACTGCTGTTGCGGGTCAACGCATGTTTGCGACTTGATTTTTGACTGCGTCAAGGAACTTCGGTGTTGCTGTATCCGCTTCCGCCACATTCAACCGCCAGTCACGTGCCGGGAAAAGGTCTGGAAACTTGCCGGAACGCAACACTTGGACGATTGCAGCTTGCGTCGAGCTATCAAGATCGAACGGCACCGGTGGACGCCGACGAAACTTGTCGCCCACCTCTCCAACGAATTTCGGCCAGCGCTTTGATGTCATTCCATCCGCGACAACGTAATGCGCGTAGACCCAACACGGCTTGCATCGCTTGTCGGGGAGCCGTTTCGATGTACACCCCCAGCATAGAAGCCAGTCGCCGGGGCGCACGTCATCCCCCGCCTGGAACTGGACCCAATCCTTGAAGTATTCGTCAAAATCACATTCGGAAAGCTTAGGCTCTCGCTTGGCGATATTCTGTTCGATCGGTTCGCCGTCGGGATCAGTTATTGCTATGACGTGGATGCGGTCGAGTTTGCTCCGGTACCCGGTGATGGGCGAGGCATTCTTGACGGGGGCGAGAAACTGACCAGAGTACGCGCGATTCGTCTCCGCCTGCAGCTTGTGCAACCGGTCCATCTTCGTCTTCAGCGTGGGATAACGCCGCTGTGCTTCCAGTTTGTAGCGGTCAAACGTTTTCCTAAGCAAAGGTACGCCATCGCCATCTACCGTGACAGCGGCTTCCAACAACCTATTCTCGCCGATGCCATTCGCGGACAAGTTGCAACTCCCGAGCAGCGCCTCCCTATCGCCGATGTAGAACTTGGCATGCAGCTCTTCAAGAAAGTACACGTGCTCATCGCCGAGTTGACTAAAGAGGTCCTCGATAGCCTTCGGGTTGCTACCAAGCGTCGGCGAAAGGACGATCTCTTTCAGACACTTCTCAGAAATGAAATTGCGCCAGTCGCGCCCCACGTATGCGACAGCGATTTTTGAAGGGCGCAGGTCGCTCAGAGCGCGCCTGATTGCCACAGAATTGGTCAGTATTTTCATCGATTGTCTCGGCTTGCTGGACGCTCGGTACGAATCGGGCTGCTTCCACGAAAGCACGCATGATGGAGCAGTGTTGCGATAAGCGTCGCGGTGACCCGACGATAGTACGTCATGTTCGCGCTCCACCTACGAAAACCTGAAGTGTACTCTCGCCGCAACGTGAAACCACCGAAATAGCTCAGCCGTTCGCAAAAAACAGTCAGTCAAACTCCGGACTTGACCGACGGCTTTGGGCCGGACTGAGACAGTTGCATTGCCTGGGACGCCTGCTCTGAACCGGGACCGACCTCGAACGTACACGCTTCGTTAAAACTGGGTAACTGCCCACGGAGGCAAACCTGCACCGAACCATCGACAACGCGAAACGGAACGCCAGACAAAACCTGCACCGGAATCCGGATATCCAAAAAGAACCGGCGCGAACGCATCGCGCCGGTTCGGAAGCCGGGTGGTTCTTGGCCCACCGTTGGACGGGATTCAACGCGCCATTCCGGGCGGCCGGTGGCGGGTCAAGACCCGCCCTGGTTCTGGTTGTTGTTGCGCTTGGCGTTGTTCTCGTTGTCGGTCGACTCGATGAACTTCGCGACGTTGTCG
>JBOHYT010000278.1:0-7526 GCA_050738055.1 Rhodanobacteraceae bacterium | reverse complement strand
TGTCACGCTGTCGCGAACCAGGGCCGCGGGATCGGGTTTCGGCCAAGGCACGTCCTCGATCAAGGTTTCCCGGTGGCCCAGCGCCTGCCACAACGCGTGGCTGGTGTGCGGCGTGAACGGATCCAGCAGCAGCACCATCGCTTCGAGCGCCTCGTGGCGCAGCGCGCGCCCAACATCGCTCGAGTTGTCGAACTTCGACACCGCATTCAGGAGTTCCATCAACGCCGCGATCGCGGTGTTGAAGTTGCGGCGCCGATCGATGTCGTCGCCGACCTTGGCGATGGTCTCATGGACCTGGCGCCTGAATGCCTTTTGGTCCGGTGTCAAAGCCGCATTGCCAATCCCGGGAGCGTGAGCCGGGTCCCGCGTACCGGGTCCCGAGTCCCGAACGTGCGTCACCACCTCCCGCCAGAACCGCCGCAGGAAGCGCGCCATGCCCTCGACACCGGCCTCGTTCCACTCCAGTGACTGGTCGGGCGGCGAGGCGAACATCGAAAACAACCGCACGGTGTCGGCGCCGTACTTGTCGATCATCGTTTGCGGATCGACGCCGTTGTTCGCCGACTTCGACATCTTCTCGATCGCGCCGATCGACACCGGCCCGCCATCGGCCCTCAACGTCGCGCCGCAAACCCGCCCGTGCTCGTCACGCCGGACGTCCACGTCCGCCGGATTGATCCACTCACGCTGCGTTTCCGGGTCCCGGGTCTCGGGTCCCGGGTCCCGGAAAAAGGTTTCAGCCACCACCATGCCCTGACACAGCAGGTTGGTCGCCGGCTCGTCCGAATGCACCATCCCCGCATCGCGCAGCAGCTTGTGATAGAACCGGAAATACAGCAGGTGCAGAATCGCGTGCTCGATCCCGCCGATGTACTGGTCCACCGGCAGCCAGTAATCGGCGCGCGCATCGACTTGGGTCGCCGCGCCCGGCGAGCAGTAGCGCGCGTAATACCACGACGATTCCATGAAGGTGTCGAAGGTATCGGTTTCGCGCTTCGCTGCGCCGCCGCATCCGGGGCATGTGGTCTCGCGCCACTCCGAGTCGTCCTTCAGCGGCGAACGCACCCCTGAGAACGCGACGTCTTCCGGCAGCACCACCGGCAACTGGTTCTCCGGCACCGGCAGCGCGCCGCACTTCGGGCAATGCACGATCGGGATCGGACAGCCCCAGTATCGCTGCCGCGACACGCCCCAGTCGCGCAAACGCCAGTTGACCTTGCGCCGGCCGCGACCCTCGCGTTCGAAGCGTTCGGCCAGCGCGTCGAACGCCTGGCGGAAACCCATGCCATCGTATTCGCCGGAATTGACCAGCGTGCCGTACGCGAGGAAGGGGCCTTCGGTGAAGACGCGGTTCTCGAATTCGTCCAGCATCGCTTCCACCGGGCGCGGTTCGACCATGCCGACCGCAACGCTCTGACCCAGCGCGGCGTTCATCGGGTTGATGTTGCCGGCGGCATCGCGGGCCACGCCGCGGATCGCATCGCGCAGCGCCTCGCTCACGATCACCATCTTGATCGGCAGCTCGTACCTGGTCGCGAATTCCCAGTCGCGCTGGTCGTGCGCCGGCACCGCCATCAGCGCGCCGGTACCGTAATTCATCAACACGAAATTGGCGATCCAGATCGGCACGCGCTCGCCGGTGACGGGGTGCAGCGCAAACAGCCCCGTCTCGATGCCGCGCTTCTCGCGCGTCTCGAGTTCCGCTTCGGATACCCCGCCGTGCCGGCACTCCGCGATGAACTCCTGCAGGGCCGGATTGTTGCGCGCCGCCTCGGTCGCCAACGGATGCTCGGCGGCGATCGCGAGATAGGTCGCTCCCATCAAGGTGTCGGGCCGCGTCGTGAACACCTCGATCGAACCGCCGCCTTCGACATCAAAGCGGATTTCCAGCCCTTCCGAGCGCCCCAGCCAGTTGCGCTGCATGATCTTGACCGCGTCCGGCCACCCCGGAAGCCTGTCAAGACCGTAAAGTAATTCATCGGCATACGCCGTGATCTTCAGGAACCACTGAAGTATCTCGCGCTTTTCGACCACCGCGCCGGAGCGCCAGCCGCGGCCATCGACCACCTGCTCGTTGGCGAGCACGGTCTGGTCGACCGGGTCCCAGTTCACCACGCTGTTCTTGCGGTACACCAGCCCTTGCTTGAACAGCCGCACGAACATCCGCTGCTCGTGGACGTAATACGACGGGTCGCAGGTCGCAAACTCCCGCGACCAGTCGATCGCGAAACCCATCGCCTTCAGTTGCCTGCGCATGTGCGCGATGTTTTCGCGCGTCCATTTCGTCGGCGGGATGCCGCGCTTGATCGCGGCGTTCTCGGCCGGCAGTCCGAACGCATCCCAGCCCATTGGCTGCAGCACGTTCCTGCCCTGCATCCGCGCAAAGCGACTGATCACGTCGCCGATCGTGTAATTGCGCACGTGGCCCATGTGCAATGCGCCGGACGGATACGGCAGCATCGACAGACAATAATATTTTTCGCGCGAAGCGTCTTCCGTCACCTCGAACGCACGGGTATCGGACCAGAACTTCTGCGCGGCGGCTTCGACGACGCCGGGGTTATAGGCGCTGCGGTCATCGGCGCTGCGGTCATCGGCGCTGCGGTCATCGGCGCCGGGGTTATGGGCGCCGGGGTTATGGGCGCTGGAATCGTGGGTTTCCTGCATGGGTGTTGCGTTCCGGAGCCCGGCATCGGCAGAACGGTCAGCCTACCGCAGTGCAGCAACAGCGCCAAGCGGCAGGACGTTGAAAACGACCGGAGCCGCGGATTGCCCCGCGCAACCATTCAGACAACGATTGCCCCAGTGCCACACCGAAACTCTTGTCGATTCTCCGTGTCCTGGTTCGTCGCACCCATGGACGCGACCGAGCAATGCGAAAATCCCAACGGTTTCGCGCCGCCACCCGCCAGGAGGAAGCAGACATGCCCCACGCCCATGCATCAACGAACATCGCGGTTTGCCTTTGGTTTGATGGCGACGCCGAGGAAGCCGCCAACTTCTACGCCAATACCTTCCCGGATTCGCACGTGGATGCCGTGCACCGCGCGCCGGGCGACTACCCCGCTGGCAAGCAGGGCGACGTGCTGACGGTGCAGTTCACCGTACTCGGCATGCCGTTCCTGGGCTTGAACGGCGGACCGCAGTTCAAATTCGACGAAGCGGTTTCGTTGCAGGTCTACACAAGCGACCAGGCCGAGACCGATCGCTACTGGAAGGCCATCGTCGGCAACGACGGTGAGGAAAGCGTGTGCGGCTGGTGCAAGGACCGCTTCGGCCTGTCTTGGCAGATCACCCCGCGCGTTTTGATGGACGCATTCACGGACCCCGATCCCGCCGCCGCCAAACGCGCCTTCGACGCGATGATGACGATGCGGAAGATCGACATCGCCGCGATCGAAGCCGCGCGGCGGGGGTGATCCGCAACGACATCGGACGGGAGCCGCCGAACAGCGGTGTATTCCGCCAAGCTGGAAAACGCCTGCGGCCGGATTCGCAGAATTACTCCCGCCCTGCACTTTGCCGCGAAGTGCGGCGCATGGAGGGCCGGGCCATCAACCGTCGACGTCGGTCGCACCACTCAGTCCTGCGCGAAATGCCTCAAGCATGTCGACGGCATGCTGCAGGTTGATCGTATCCATGTCAGCGGCGAGTGGTACGGGCCCCTCAACCGCGTCATCGGCAAGCAACTCCAGTGCGCGTGCCAGCGCCATGCTGCGAGCATCACTTCCCGTGACGAGCAGCCGCCGCGCATCGGAACCCATCAGCCACGCACCGGCCAAATCATCGTCGTAATCCCGTGCCTCAAGCAGATGTGCCGCCTCCACATAGAGCCGTTCCCGGTTGCCGGCATCCAGATAATTGCGCAGCAGCAACCAGAGATCGCCAGCATCTTTGCCACGCTGCAGGTATCGGCGGTCGCCCCATGCGAACAGCTTCAGCAAGGCGAGCGCAGGCAATGATGCAACCGCGACGATGACGTCGCCGGGCAGCTTCGTTTCTACAACCGCACCCATCGCTTCACGAACACCGAGCACCACCATCCGGGTTTCCCGTGGCGCCGGCCAGTCAATCGCGCCTTCGGGATTCTCGACGCCACCGAACGGAATCAGGTCGACCCGGCGCCCATCAAACAGCAATCGATGCGGCACGTCTGCCACGTCGGCGAAACCGCCACTCGCGATCAGGCTGGCACGCAGGTCCGTGAAAGCGCGCCAATTGTCTACCGCGAACGCGAAATCAAGGTCCTCCGTCGCCCGCCGCGATGGAATGCCGTGCGCATACGACAACAGCAGGTCACGCGCCAGCGCGCCGACCAGCAGGAAACGTGCACACGGTTGCGCGCGACGGATCGCCACCACCAGTCCGGCCAGCAACCGCAATTCGCTGCGATCACTCAAATCGGGCGACGATGCCGTCATGCATTTCCCTTGCCGCCTCAAGGCAACGCGCATCACCAATCGCGAGCAGGTCAGCGTATACCAGCAGGTCGGGAACCTGCCCCGTCGTTTCTCCGTCGAACGCCCAGAAGCGCCGCAGGATCTCGACATTGCCGTCCGGGTCGGGACGCAGGCGTTGATCGATCAGCAGTTGCCGGTTGGCCTTGGCGCCATAAAACGTCGCCGTACCCGGCCGCAGATGACGGGTCAAACGCCGCGCCGCGGGTTCACCCGCCAACAGCAGCCCGTATCGCGCAGGATCGGCTTTGGCGGTCCAGTCCAGCGAGTCGGCGCGCCAACGCTCGAGCACCAATTTCGGCCGCAAGGTCCGCGCATAGGCTTCCACCCACTGCTGCAGCAATTTCGGCCCGTTCAACAGACGACGCTTGCCTTTCAAGGTGCCGGCGAATCCCAAACGCGGTAGCTCCGGCATCACCCAGCCGACCGTGCCATGTGCAACACCCGCCAGCGCGGCGATCTCGCGATAGGGCCGGTCGACCAGTTCCGGCTTGCAAAGCAAAGCAAACAGCACCTGCAACCCTGTGGCCTGGAACGCGCGCCCGCGCATGTCGCCGGCTTTCGGCATGTCGGGCGGCCGCTGGCCCTTCACCCATATCAGTACCGGCGGCTTATCGAGATACGCATTGCCCGCCGCGTCAATGAATTGCACGCCCTCATCTCGCAACCGCTCCGCCAACGGCGGGGTCACGTAGTCGGTTACCAACATGGCCGGATCCGGCAGCCTGCGCAGTTGCGCCAGCACTACACCCAGCAAGGCAGGCCGCAACTGACGTTTGATTTCGACGTGGTAGACGAACTCCTGCCCGCCGCGGTGCAGACGCAGTCGGGCGTCGGGGCGATCGCCATCGCGAACGCGTGGCTCATGGTCAAGTGCCTTCCAATCCAACCCATGCGCACGGGTTGCCGTCAGCGCGGCTGCGAGCAGATCGACGTCGCGGTCCTGTTCATGCATGTCCATGCTGCAGTATTGTCCACGTTGCGTGGACATGTGTCAACGCTGGACATCATTTGCATATCCCGCACAGGTTTCGGCCTGAATTTCGACCGAATGCATCCTGTTCCCGCCTGGTCACACTTGTTCGTCCAAGTGGAGTGCCGGTCGAGCTGCGCACGCGCACCAGCATGCGCGTCTTCGACGCAATGATGGCGACGACCAATTCGACCGCATCGGTTGACCGGTCAAGGGCAGACGCGTAGTATAACGCTCGTTATAACGCGACGTCGAACGAGGCTCTGCCATGAAACTCAAGATCACCACCATCGGCAACTCCGCCGGCGTGATCCTGCCGCGTGAACTGCTGGCGCGCCTGCGCGTCGAAAAGGGCGACGAACTGTATGCGCTGGAAACGCCGGACGGCGTCAGGCTCACCACGTACGACCCTACCCTCGCGCAACAAATGGAAGTCGCGGAACAGGTGATGCGCAAGGATCGCAACCTGCTGCGCAAGCTGGCGGGCAGTTGAACCATGATCATCTGGATCGAAAAGCCGCTTGCACTGGCAGTCCACGACCGCCAGCTCGCCGAGCACGGCGGAACATCCGGAGTGCGCGACGAAAATCTGCTGGAATCCGCACTGGCACGCCCGCAGCAGTTGTACGCCTACGGCGATCCCGCGCCGGATTTCGCTGACCTCGCCGCGAGCCTCGCCTTCGGGCTTGCCCGCAACCACCCATTCGCGGACGGCAACAAACGCACCGCGCATGTCTGCTATCGGGTTTTCCTGGCACTCAACGACATCGAACTCGAAGCCGGCGACGACGACAAATACGTCACCATTCTTGCCCTCGCCGAAGGCAAGCTCGCCGAAAAGGATTTCGCCAAGTGGTTGCGCCATCACATCCGCGTCAACCACAGCGGGCGCGTGCAGGAACCGCGTGCTGAAGGCTATCGCGCACGACGGGTACGCCGCGTCGCCAAATCCCGAAGCTGACGCCTGAACCGCACCGACTCCGAGCCGCGATCCTTCGCGTACCCTACCGTCTGCTGGTCCCTTGGCTGACGCGTCTCCCCCACCGCAACGATGGCAGCGACGCGTCGAGTAAGGTATCCTTACTGCATGATACTTGCAAAGCTTACTTCCAAGAACCAACTCACCTTGCCCAAGGCCGCAGTTGAAGCAGCGGGCAATGCCGAGTATTTCGAGATCGAAACACGCGCGGGACAACTGGTGCTGACGCCGGTGCGCATGCAGCGTGCCGAAGCCGTACGTGCCAAACTTGCCGAGCTCGACCTTGGCGACGATGACCTCGCTGCGGCGATCACATGGGCGCGCAAGACAGCGACGCACGCGCCTGCCGGCATCGCCGAAGCGAAGGCCTCGTATCGCACCAAGTCATCCCCGAAGCGCAAGCCTGCCAAATCCCGCAAGGCATGAATGCCAGCGCGTTGCCGCGCTGGGTTCTCGACACCAACGTCGTGCTGTCCGCGCTGATTCGTCCCGGCGGTACGACCGGACGCTTGCGCCTTGCGTGGCAATCGCAACTCATCGTGCCGCTGGTCAGCCACGACACCGCGTCGGAACTGATTCGCGTGCTCGCATACCCCAAGTTCAAGCTCACTCGCGAGGAGCAATACGACCTGCTCGCCGATTACCTGCCGTGGACGCAAGTCGTTCGCATCCCGAATCCGCCCCCGAAAACGCCGCGCTGCCGCGATCCGCACGACGCGAAGTTCCTGCAACTCGCGTCCGCAGCCAAAGCCGATGCGCTGGTCACGGGCGATGCGGACCTGCTTGTCCTTGCCCCTCCAACGCACATGAAAATTGTCACGCCTGCCCAAGCCGTGGATTACCTTACGGCCTGACCCGCACAAGAGGATCGCGAGTTCGATTCCAGCCTCCGATCATATGCTGGCCCGCACCGGCTGCGGGCCGTGATCCGTCAGTTGAATTCCACCGTTCCGTTTTACGCCTTTTCCCGGCGCGTTCAAATGCGCCCGATGCGCCACCATCGAAACTCATGCACCTGCGCTTCCTTCACTACCAGCTCATGGACATCTTCCAGTGCCTGTCACTGGAGCAAAAAGATGTCCAATCTCAACCAGCACGCCGACCGCGGTCCATGCGG
>JBOHYT010000277.1:0-5991 GCA_050738055.1 Rhodanobacteraceae bacterium | reverse complement strand
TCCACGCCCGATACAATCGCGGTTTCGTCATCACGGCGGGAACGCCATGCCGAGCACGCTGCTGCAATCGGAACTGCCGGGGCTGGAACTGCTGCATCGCGGCAAGGTGCGCGACGTGTACGCACTGCCAGGGGAGCGGTTGCTGATCGTGGCGAGCGACCGGCTTTCCGCATTCGACGTGGTGCTGCCCGATCCGATCCCCGGCAAGGGCGAGATGCTGACGCAAATCTCGAATTTCTGGTTCGGGAAGACCGCGCATCTGGTGCCCAATCACCTGACCGGCACGCCGGTCGCGGAAGTCCTGCCCGACGGCGTCGACGCCGCGCTGTACGAGCAGCGCGCGGTGGTGGTGAAACGCCTGAAACCGGTCCCGATCGAGGCGATTGCGCGCGGGTATTTGATCGGCTCGGGCTGGAAGGATTACCGCGCGAGCGGCTCGCTGTGCGGCATCGAATTGCCAGCCGGATTGCAACAGGCGCAGAAACTGCCCGAGCCGATTTTCACGCCCTCCACCAAGGCCCCCAAGGGCACGCACGACGAGAACATCGGCTTCGACGAGGTCGAGAAACTGATCGGCGCCGGGCTCGCGAAACAGGTGCGCGATGCGACGCTCGCGATCTACCAGTTCGCCGCGGACTACGCGGCGCAACGCGGCATCCTCATCGCCGACACCAAGTTCGAATTCGGCACCGACGGACACGGCAAACTGTACGTGATGGACGAGATGCTGACGCCGGATTCCTCGCGCTTCTGGCCGGCCGACCAGTATCGAGTCGGCATCAGCCCGCCCAGTTACGACAAGCAGTTCGTGCGCGATTACTTGGAGACGCTCGATTGGGACAAGCGTGCGCCGGGTCCGAAGTTGCCCGAGCGCGTGATCGAAGGCACTGCGGCGAAATATGCCGAGGCGCTGAAGCGCCTTGCCGGGATCACCTTGGCCTGAACACCTGCCCCGGATGCAGCCATGAGCGCCGCAGCTTCCGGCAACGCCAACCCGTAAGATAGCGCCATGCGTACCATCCACGACTGGTTCGCCAGCTACGCCGCGGACCATCAGAACCCGACCAACCGCGCGATCCACTGGGTGTGCGTGCCGACGATCATGTGGGCGGTGATCGCGGCGTTATGGACGGCGCCGCCGATCCTGCCGGACTGGTTCCGCCCCGGGCTGTGGTCCGCGTTCGCGATGTTTCTCGCTTTCCTGTTCTACCACCGGTTATCGCGCACCCTCGGTTACGCGATGGCGATCGTGTTCATCGTGAGCGGGCTGATCGCGTGGACACTGTATGGCGTGCTCGGCCCGCGCGGGCTGCTGATCCTCGCGGTCGTGCTGTTCGTCGCGGCGTGGATCGGACAGTTCGTCGGCCACGCCATCGAAGGCCATCGGCCGGCATTTTTCGACAACCTCGTGCAGCTCCTGATCGGGCCGGCGTGGCTGATGGGGAAATTGATGCGGCGGATGGGGATCGCGTATTGATCTGCTTGCGTAGCGCTGAGCCGCGCAAAGCCCAACGGCAATCGCATGATGATCGTTGGGCTTCCCGCGGATGAAGCCCGCGGTCAGCCCAACCTACATATCGAACGCGGGCAATTTGCGCACCGCCGCGTTTTTCAACGCGACATATTTCGCAAGCGGTGTAGGTTGGGTTGAGCCCGCGCTTCTGGCGGGCGAAACCCAACATTGTCGGCTCGACCCGTTGGGGTTCGCGAGAAGCCGCTCACCCCAACCTACAAGAGCGCGGGTTGGTGGAGAAGTTTTCGAGTAGGTTGGGCTGAGCGCTCTTTGCGAAGCCCAACGGCCCCTGCACGCCGATGGAATTTCGTCGGTGCGTGTCGTTGGGCTTCCCCGATGAAGCTGGGCCAGCCCAACCTACGACGCTGAATGCGCAGGGGCGAGTCCACGGGATTACCCGTTGCCCAAGTCGCGATTCAACAATTCGGCCAACCGCGCACCGGCTTGCCGCAAACGCATTTCCGCGATCGGTCGCTCGCGTTGCATGTAGGCTTCGCCGATCACGCGGGAAGCCGGATACACGCCGTCATCCCGATCGATCCGGCAGCTCTCCTCGGCCCATTCGGCGGGCGTGCCGCCGGCCGCAACGGGCGTGCGTTCGGCGAGCAGACGGCGCGTGTATTGCGCGGTCGACAGGTGCGCGTCATCCAGCATCGCCGAATCCCAGATCCGGTGCAGGTTGGTGCCGTGGCCGCGCCAGCGCACCTGGAAGTCGTTGCCGCCAGCATCGCGGCGATAACCGGCGTGCAGCGGCTGGTGGACGTCGGCGACGAAATGCACCACGAAGGCCAACGCCTCGGCACGCGTCGCGAGGGTGTTCGAGCGATCGGACAGGATCGCCGAATACTTCGTGATCGCGGCCACCACGCACTGGCCATCGCGGCAGTCGCGCGGCGGAACGTAGGTGCAATCGGCCGAGTGGAAATTGACGTAGTGCAACTTCGCGGTGCGCCGGTAGAGCGCCGGATCGGTATCGCGAAGATCATCGGCCCAGTTCGCGATCTCATCCAGGTATCGCTCGCCGCGAACCGCGAGCAGCGCTTGCACTTCCGCCTTCGCACGCGGGGTCAACTGCGCTTCGGCAAGACGCGCCACGATCCGATGCCCGAGCGGTCCCCACGCGAACGCCGGTGGCGCGCACAGGAGCAATGCAAGCAGCGTCGTCATGGGCGCGACGACGCGACGACGCATGTGCAAGAACCGGCGCATGGCGACTCCCGGCGAAAGCCTCAGTTTGCCATGTCCGACGACGGCTCCGGCCATGAAGGCGCGGATCAAACAGGCTAAAATCAGAGATTCTCCCACACGGCTTGGCAAAGGACGACACCATGGCGATCAAGGTCGCGATCAACGGCTACGGCCGCATCGGCCGCAACATCCTGCGCGCGCTGTACGAATCCAACCGCTCCGGCGCGATCCGCATCGTCGCGATCAATGATCTCGGCGATGCCGAGACCAACGCGCACCTGACCCGCTACGACACCGCGCACGGCAGGTTCCCGGGCACGGTCAGCGTCGAAGGGGGCGATCTCGTGGTCAACGGCGACCACATCAAGGTCTGCGCCCAGCGTGACCCGTCGAAGCTGCCGTGGAAGGATCTCGGCGTCGATGTGGTGATCGAATCGACCGGCCTGTTCACCCAGCGCGACAAGGCCGAGGCGCACCTTGCGGCCGGCGCGAAAAAGGTGTTGATCTCGGCGCCGGGCAAGGGCGTCGATGGGACGTTCGTGTACGGCGTCAACCACGACAAGATCAAGTCGTCGGACACGATCATCTCCAACGCCTCGTGCACTACCAACTGCCTCGCGCCGCTGGCCAAGGTGCTCAACGACAAGATCGGCATCGTGCACGGCATCATGACCACGATTCATTCCTACACCAACGATCAGGTGTTGACCGATGTCTACCACAAGGACCTGCACCGCGCGCGCGCCGCCGCGATGAACCAGATCCCGACCAAGACGGGCGCGGCGACCGCGGTGACGCTGGTGCTGCCCGAGCTCGAGGGACGCCTGGACGGGCTTTCGATCCGGGTTCCGACGATCAACGTATCGCTGGTGGATTTCACGTTCGTGGCCAAGCGCGCGACCGGCAAGGACGAGATCGACGCCGCGATGAACGAGGCCGCGAAGGGCACGATGAAGGGCGTGATGGCGGTCAACACCCAGCCGCTGGTGTCATCCGATTTCAACCACGACCCGGCGTCGTGCACCTACGACGCCACCCAGACGCGCGTCATGGAAGGCACCCTGGTGAAGGTGCTGGCCTGGTACGACAACGAGTGGGGATTTTCCAACCGCATGCTCGATATGGCCGAAGCGTTCGCGAACGCACGGTGACATCGCACACGGGCCTTCGTGGGACGGGTCTTGACCCGCAGCGGTCGAACGAAGAATTGGCGGGTTGAAACCCGCGCTACGGGCCGTCGCGCAGATGGCATCCCTTCGTAGGGCTGGTCTTGACCCGCCGCGGTCGAACGAAGAACTGGCGGGTTGAAACCCGCCCTACGGGCTGTCGCGCAGATGGCATTGCTTCGTAGGGCGGTCTTGACCCGCCGCGGTCGAACGAAGAATTGGCGGGTTGAAACCCGCGCTGCATCCGCCGCGGTGAATCCACGCGTCAGTCCAGCGCCTTCAGCGCCGACGCGTAATCGGGTTCGTGGGTGATCTCGTCGACGAGCTGCGCGTGCATCACCTTGTCGTGCTCGTCGAGCACCACCACCGCGCGCGCGGCCAAGCCCGCCAGCGGGCCGTCGGTCATCGCGACGCCGTAGTTCTTCAGAAACTCGCGGCCGCGCATCATCGACAGCATCGTGACGTTCTGGATTCCCTCGGCGCCGCAGAAGCGCGCCTGCGCGAATGGCAGGTCGGCGGAGATGCCGAGCACCACCGTATTTTTCATGCCTGCGGCGTCCTGGTTGAAATGCCTGACGGAGGCCTGGCAAACCGGGGTGTCGATGCTGGGGAAGATGTTCAGCACCTTGCGCTTGCCGGCAAAGTCGGCAAGCGTTTTTTCGGAAAGGTCGCCGGCGACCAGCTTGAATGCCGGCGCCTTGCCGCCAACCTTCGGAAAATGGCCGTCGACGTGGACGGGGTTGCCCTTGAACTTGGTGCCGGACATGGCATTACTCCTTTGGGTGAGTTCTTGCTCGAAGAAAAGCGCGGCCCGCTGCCGCCGCCGTCCGGCCAGTCTAGCCGACAGAAGTTACCGCCGCGTCGACGTTGCGTCCGGCGACGCGGAGGCCGCGCCAGCCGGGTTCTTTCCATCTCCGCGGTCGAGCAGCGGCAACTTGTCAGGAATGCCGTCCCAAAGATCGGCCCCCTCCATGGCCGGGATCCTGGTGGCGATCACCGGCCACTTCTTTGCCAGCTCGGCGTTGATCCCGAGGTAATGCTCCTGGCCCGCCGGCACATCCAATTCCGGGAAGATCGCGTTGACCGGGCACTCGGCCACGCACAATGTGCAGTCGATGCACTCGTCCGGATCGATCGCCAGGAAGTTCGGGCCTTCGTGGAAGCAATCGACCGGACACACCTCGACGCAATCGGTGTACTTGCAGTTGATGCAATTGTCGGTGACGACGTGGGTCATGGCGGTGCATATGCGGCTGGTGGCGGGACTTACTGTGCACTCGCGCGCCGGTTCCGGCATTGATGCGCGTCATTGATGCAGGTCATGGCCTGCAAATCCGCGAAGGCCGATCCTGCCCGCATGCCGAATGCAGTTCCCGCCAACCTTGATGAAGCGCGCCTCGCCGAGCTGGTCGGGCGCTTCTACGACAAGGTGCGGCAAGATGCCCTGCTCGGCCCGGTATTCAATGCAGTGGTCGACGACTGGGATTCGCATAAAGTGCTGATGACATCGTTCTGGGCTACGGTTGCCTTGCGCACCGGCCACTACCGCGGCAACCCGTTGGCCAAACACCAGCCGTTGCCGATCGACGCCGGACATTTCGAACGTTGGTTGGCGTTGTGGCGCGAAACCGCGCAGCAGGTACTGGATGCCGAATCCGCCACGCTGATGATCGGCTATGCCGAACGCATCGGCTACGGGATGCGGGTGGGACTCGGGCTTTCCGGGCACCAGCGCGGACGCGAATCCGGCATTCCGATCCGGGCGCGTCAGCCGCAATCGATCGCCACGACGGCGCGCGCGACGTAACCTCACTCCGCCGGCTGCGGGTCCGCCCCGGCCTGCGACAACAGCTCCGTGACCGCTTGCGCCACCACGATCTGATCGCGTCCGCGCGCCTTCGCGACATACATCGCGCGATCGGCAGCGTGCAACCAACTGGCGACATCATGGCAGCGGGTGCCATCGAACAATGCGACGCCGATGCTGATGGTGACATCCAGGTCCACCGGTGCTTGCGGGAAAGCAATCGCCGCCACCGCCGCGCGCATCTCCTCGGCAAATGCCAACGCAGCTTCGCCACCCACGCGCGGACACAGCGCGGCAAACTCCTCGCCGCCCAGGCG
>JBOHYT010000276.1:0-1447 GCA_050738055.1 Rhodanobacteraceae bacterium | reverse complement strand
CCCGCCTGGAGCAATCCCGTCGAGCGCACCGTTCTAAAAATAGCGCCATTCGGCTGACCAGCCCGTGTCGAGCACCCTGCAAGGGTGCGTAGTTTTGTTCACAGGCCGTTTCGGCCTCCTCTTCTCTTTTTCCAACCGCCCATGCCCAACACCTCCATCCGCGCGCCAGACATCCGTGTTCCCAAAGCCCTCGCGTCACCCCAAACCGGAACCCCGGCCCTCGCCCCGCCCGGCCGCAGCGGGTTGCGTTTGGCGGGAGCGCGGTATTCTGGGAGATTCCACGGCTTTGCCATACCCCCTCGGCACCGTACATTGCCTACTCCCTGAGCCTCCGGCACCGCCGCACCCATCCCGGTTCACATTAGAAAGGAACAAAAAATGGCTTCTCCCCTGCCCCTGGCCGTCACCAGCGTTATCCTCCCCGACTGGACCGTCGCAGAAACCTGCCGCACCCTCCAGGAACTCGGCTACACCGGCGTCGAATGGCGCGTCCGCCCGCAGCCCGCCCCGGGGCCGGACGGCAAGGAGCCCGCCCCCAGTTTCTGGGGCCGCCACCTCAGCGACCTCTCCCCGGCCAACGTCCTGAAAAAAGCCGCCGAAGTCGCCAAGATCAGCCACGCCCACGGCCTGACCATCACCGCCCTCGCGCCCCGCGTCAGCGGCGAGGACCCCGACCAGTTGAAGGTCCTCTGCGAAGCCGCCCGGATCATGCACTGCGGCATGGTCCGCTGTTCCGCCCATCCCGACTACCAACACGACGGCGACTATCGCGTCGAACAGCAGAAAACCATCGCCAGCTACACCAAAGCCGTAAAAATCGCCGCCGAATTCGGCGTGAAGATTCTGCTCGAAATCCACCAGAGCACCCCCGCCGTGTCGGCCTCCCTCGCCTACATGATCGCCAAAAACTTCGACCCCAAACACTTCGGCGTGATCTACGACATCAACAACCTCGCCGCCGAAGGCTGGGAAACCTACTCGCTGGCCATGAGCCTCCTCGGCGAATACCTCTGCTACGTTCACCTCGGCAACCGCCACCCGGAATTCCAAGGCCTGCGCCCGGATGGCTCGGTAAAATGGGGCCTGAAATGGTGCGGGCTGCAGGAAGGCGCCGCCGATCTCGGAGCCCTGTTCGCCGCGCTGCGCAAAGTGAACTACCAAGGCTTCGTGGCGCTCGAAGATTTCCGCGTCATGGACGCACGCGAAAAACTGCGCGATGCCGCGGCGTTTCTGAAGACCCTGTAGCCAGCCAGAACTTCCTTGAAATCGCGCGTCCGAACCAGCAAGCGCCCCGTTCTTAAAGCCACGCCACAAAGCCGCCGCCCGCATGATGCTTTTGGCGGCACTATAGAAATCTTCGCTTTCAGGTACTTTTCTTGGCCCCGCAAGGGGCCGCCTATAGGTAGCCGTGGGTGAAACCCACGGGCTGGCGGGGGGGGGGGGGGGG
>JBOHYT010000275.1:0-2436 GCA_050738055.1 Rhodanobacteraceae bacterium | reverse complement strand
GTGTAACGCCCCCACCACGGCACCGCGATGGCCGCGAGGATCGCGATGATCGCCACCACGATCATCAGCTCGATCAAGGTGAAACCGCGTTTGCTTCGAATGTTCATGGCCCCTGTCCCGAATTCTGTCCCGTTCCGTTACTGATTCTGCTGGATTTCCTGCCACGAGCGCCGCCGCCAGATTGGTGCGTCGATCGACATCGGGCTCTTGCCGCTCGGCGCGAGCGATGATCCTGGTATGTAGGACTGACCGCCGCCCAGCGCCGACACCAGTGGCAAGCTGCCGCTGGTCCGGGCGTTGGTGATGCGCGCGCCCGCGATCTGGCCGCCGCCCAGCGCCGACACACCCGCGGACGCCCCCGTGGTCGCACTCAGGGCCAGGATCGAGCCTTGCATGGCAGGATTGCATGCGTCACTGGTTTGCGAGCCGGTGATCAATGTCTCGAAGACCACCGTATTGCTGGCAAAGATCGCGCCCGGATTGACCACCACACGTTCACCGGCATCGTTGATCGTGCCACCACTGGTGGTCGTGGACAGGTTGATGTACCACCCTCCCGACCCCGTTCCGGATCCCGGCACCGTAGTCACGGGTGTCGCCGTGCTACAGGTGTCGCCCGCGCCGCCGGTCACGCAACGCAGGCTCAAGCCTGCATACGGACCCGAAGCGGCCGTGCTCTCGTGCAGGTACTGCTGCGTCAGTCCGGTCGTCTGATCGTACGTCTTCCCCGGGATGTCGCGGACCGCGATGAGCGCCTGTGCCGTGGCGTTGCTGTTGTCGCCGACGCCCAGGAATTTGCCGGTACCGAACACCACCATGAAGCGGTTGGTCACGGGATCTGGGAACAGGCGCGGCATCGTGGTGATCGGCTGCACGCCCTGATGGGTCCCGCTCGCGTCCGTGACGAAGAGACCCTGGTACACCAGCGTCACCGTCCAGTTGGCGGGGCTGGGATCGGACAGGTCGAAGCGCCACAGATTGCCCTCGACGTCGCCTGCGAACGCGACGTCATCCACCTGGTCACCCTGGTAATCGCCCATCACGGGCGTCGCGAGACCGAAACTGGTCACCGTTCCCGACCCGTCGATGGCCGGAATGCCGGAGGGCGTCTTCAGTTCGGCGATCACCTTCCCGGACTCGGCGTCCAGCACGAACAACGCACTATACGGATTGCCGGAAGCATCGATCGGCGCCTGATGGGCGACCACATTGCAACTGGCCGTGTCGGCGGTCGGAATATCGCCGTTGGCGGCACTGCAGTCCGGGAAATAGCCATTCGGCACCAGCACCGCCCATTTGCCGGTGTTGAGCCGGGCGATGTTGGGTTGCGAGACCGTGTACCCCAGGTCGGTCGCGCGACACCCGATGCTGTCGGCACCGCTGCCCTGGATCGATGTGCAGCCGGCGGGAATGATCATGTCCGAATCGAATTCCCACAACACGTTCGCCGCGGAAAAAGAACCCGCATTGGTGACGTCCAGCGCGTACACTCCGCGTCCGCCGAGACCCACGCCGCCCGCGAGGATGGTATGCCAGTTGTTGGCGAAAAACACGTCGCGCCGCACCGGGGCCGCGTCCACGGTCGGGCGGAACGAGAAATTGGCGGCGAGGGTGAGGTTGCCGAGGTTGGCGTACACGGCGCGCGGGATGAACGCCCAGGCTTCAACGCCGGGGTTGGTGCCGGTGCCGAATGTGTAGCTGGAACAGTTGCCGGTGGTCGGGTCGACCGCTCCACTGCTGCACTGGGGCACCGGCGCGTAGAAGGCGTGCAGCATGCCGTCGTTGGCACCTACATATACCATTCCGGGTTGCTTGGCCTGCTGGGTCACGAAGTCATCGAAGTGCTGCGCGCCACTCGCGGCTTCAGCCGCCACCGTGCCATCGGGGTTGTTCGGCCAACTGTCGAAATAGTTGCCCGTGGCGCCAGCCACGTACAACGGCTCCGAGCGGAGAATCGCGCCGAGAATGCTCGACCTGGTGCGATACAGACCAGTCAGCTCGTAGGTGTTGTCGCCCAGCAGGTACAGGATGCGATGGTCGACGGTATCCTTGGCTCCAGCAAGCGCCGGCGATTGCAGGCCTTGCCCGGCGCTGTTTTCGGTACTGTCCAGCGAATTCGCGTTGGCGGTGTCGAACTGGAATGGGGTGAGCGTGCCAACTCCGCTGGATACCGTGTACGAGTCGGTCCAGACATCTGTGCGGCCAGCGGCGCCGGCGGCCGAGTGATAGCTCGTATCGATGATGCTTGCGGGGCTGGGCAGGTTCTTGTCAAAGCCGTCCTTCCACAAGACCTGGTTGACGGTGCCGCTGGTGTTCAGGGTCACCGCTTCCAGCACGCCACTCCAGTCGTGGGTGTTGTAACCGGTACTGAAGCTCAACGCGCCCAGCGACAGCACGGTGGCGTTCACCGACGCCGTGGTGGGCTCGATGTACTTG
>JBOHYT010000274.1:0-2383 GCA_050738055.1 Rhodanobacteraceae bacterium | reverse complement strand
TGTTCGGCAAACCCGCTCTGATCGAGTCGCTGGTAGCGCGCGTCCACGAACGGCGTGATATGGATCGATCCCAGACGGAACTGGTAGCCGCCTTCCAACGAACCGGCAACGTAGCTGCCGGAAACCCCGCTGCCCACCGGCGCCGCGAGGCCACCGAGCAGCAGCAGGCGTTGCATGTACTGATGGAACCAGCCGCCTCCGACACTGGCCGCTGCGTACCACGGACCGCGCAGCACGCCACCGTACAACATCGCGTGGTTCGCCCAGGTCTGGTTGTGGTCCCACGATCCGTCGAGCTGGCCGTAGCCGCGGCTCTCACCCACTGCATAACCCAACAAGCCGTTCGTCCCGACGCGGAAATCGGTGCCCACGATGCCGCCGTCGCTGCGGAAGGTCGCACCGGCGTAACCGCCGCGCTGCAGGTCACCCTGCCAACCGAGATCGCCGTACCACGCGCCCGGTTTCGACTGCCCGTTCATCAGGTCATCGAAGTGTTCGGACAACGCCTGGCTGCCCGCATCGATGCTGTCGAACAGCATCGCCGCGCTCGCCGCGTGCAATTGTCCGGACAAACTCTGCAACGTCGCCTTTGCCAAAGCCGGTGTGGGCGTGTGCTGGATCGCAGCCGCGCCCTGCAGCACGTTCGACGACGGCGTCGCGCCGGAAGCGATCTTCGAATCGAGGGCATCGAATCCGCCCTGCACGCGCACCGCCGCCGAAGCCGCGGCCGGGGTCGCGATCCCCATCGAGGTCGCGGCGGCGCTGACGCTGAGGGTCGTCGTATCCAGCCACACGGTGGCGAGGGTGTACTGGATCGAAGTGCTGAGGAACACGCCCGGCGAAGTCGTCAGTTGCGCGAAGGTGCCGGTGACGTCACTCGCCTCCAGCACGTCCTGGTGATTGTTGGTGACGTACCCGGGCTCCTCGCCCTGCACGTTCAAGGTGCCCGCGAGTTGCGCATTGCCGCCGACCTGCAGGATCGAACCGAGGCTCACGGACAGGATGCCCGCGCCCGTCTGGGTGTAATTGGTGCCAACCGCGGTATTGCCGCCCTTCACGACCACGGTACCCGAGTTGAGCAGCGATCCGGATGTCCCCACTGCGGCGAGTGTGCCCGCACTCCCGACGTAGACGTCGGCGCCCAAATTCGCCTCGGTTTGTACCGTGGCCAACGGCAACGGTTGCGTCGCCTGCAATGTTCCGCCCAGCACCGAGGTGCCGCCCGAATACGTGTCGCTCCCCGACAGCACCAGCGTGCCGGTACCGTTCTTGATGAGCCCACCGGCGCCGCTGATGTCGTTGCTCCACGTCGAGGTGAGATTGTCGAACGACACCGACACGTCGCCCCAGTTGAATTGCGCCGGTCCCTGCACCGCCCTGCCGACATCCAGTTCGCCATAGCCGAACGTGGTGTTGGGTTGCGAACCACCGAGCGGATCAGCGGTGCCCAGGATGGTCTGGCGAACGAGGTCATTGGTGAAGTACGGAAACGCCTGCCACACCAGCGCCGCCGCGCCCGATACCTGCGGGGTGGCAAACGAAGTACCCGAAACGCTCCAGTAGGTCGGGTTGGTGGTGCTTGCAAGAGTGTCCTTGTCCAGCACGATCACGTCACCCGGTGCGGCAAGACAGTAGTTCATCGCGATACCGCACTTGTTCGAATAGCCGTCGAGCTGGGTGGGATCGTTGCTGTTGACCGCGACCACGGTCAGCCAACCTTTTTCGAGGTCGGGCGCGACGCTCGGCAACGCCGCGATGGTGCTGGGGTTCGGGTTGGAATCATTGCCCGCGGCAAACACCACCAGGCCGCCTTGCTGATTGACGAACGGGCTGTAGGCGGCGTCGAACGCCTGGTTCACGCTGGCGCTGGAAGTATCCCAGGTGATGCCGCCCCAGGAATTGTTCATCACCTTGACGCCGGAACTGATCAGTTGCTGGTTGACCTGCCCGAAGAACTGCGCGTCCTGCGTGGTGACGGTGGCCGGCGGCGTGCTGCCGTTGTCGTCCGGCGCGTTGTCGTCGATGATCCGCGCCGACACCAGATCGGCGCCCGGCGCGATGCCGCCCGGGAACTGCGCGAACGGCGTTCCGGCTGCGATCTCCGAGACCCAGGTGCCGTGGCCGACCACGTCCGGAATGCTGGTGTTGTTGGTGCTTGGGTCGACGTCGATGTATTCCTTGATGACCCGCCCGGCGACTGTGGGATTGTCGGGCATGATGCCGCTGTCCACGACGCCGATCGTGACGCCCGCACCGGTGTAGCCCGCCGCATGCGCGGCGTAGGTATTGGTGATCGACAATTGCGCCTCGATCGGAGGCTGGCTGGCCGCCGGCGGCGGCGAAGAAGACGGCGGCGGCGAGACGCTTGGAACCACATTGCCGT
>JBOHYT010000273.1:0-22421 GCA_050738055.1 Rhodanobacteraceae bacterium | reverse complement strand
GACCTGCAAGGCCATGCCGATCACGAACGCGAAGTACACGATGTCGCGAGCCTGTCGTCTCGTCGGTCGCGTACCTCGCGTACGGCGCGCGTGGGCGCGCGATGCGATGTCGTGGCCGCGCGTCATTGCTGGTTTGCACGGTACCGGCGCCGCTCCCTGTGCGGCGTGTGCTCCGCTCAGCCTCCGCATTATTTTCACGGTCATTTCACTTGCCGACGCGCAAGATCGCTCGGCCCGGTTCACTCTGGATCCGCATCTGTTCTCTGCGTGGCGTGGATGGACCGGAAGCGTTCGCATCCTGGCTTGGTTGGGAGGAACCGGACGCAGTTTCGCCAACGCAGACGGACGCGAACCATGGCTGCAGATCTTCTGTGCGATTGTTCCCGCGACAGGGGGAGCCTTGTGTGTCTGCGCGCGCCGCGCCGGGTTCATGCCACGCTTCGGCGGGTGGTGATCCGCAGTGCCGGCGGGGAGGGGTGGCGGTGAACGTCGATCACGGGAACCTCGACCCCAGCAACATCGACGCCGGGGATGCCGCCGCGCGCGGTGCGTCAGGCGACGTCGTTCGACCGCGCACCGCGAAGGCAAAGTTCGCATGGGTGCAGATGTCCGCCCGCTGCGTCGCAATGTGTGCGGTCCTGCTGACGCTCAGCGCCTGCGTCGGCAACGAGCACATGAGTTTCCTTGACCCGCAGGGCCCGGTGGCGCACGCCCAGATGGTGCACTTCTACTGGGTGCTCGGGATCATGGCGGTGTTCGTGGCCGGGCCGATTTTCCTGGCGCTGCCATTCATCCTGTGGCGTTACCGCTACACCAACCAGGCCGCCAGGTACACGCCGAAGTGGCGCGACAACGGACTGATCACTTTCCTGACCTGGGCCGGGCCGGTGGCGATCGTGATCGTGCTGGGCTTCTTCGTATGGCGTGACGCGCGCAAACTCGATCCGTACACGCCGCTGGCCTCGAACCAGCCGACGCTGCAGGTGCAGGTGATCGGCTACGACTGGAAGTGGCTCTTCATCTATCCCGACCAGCACATCGCGACGATTGGCACCTTTGCCGTGCCAGTGGGGCGCCCGGTGTCGATCCATCTCACCTCGGCAACCGTCATGCAGTCGTTTTTCATTCCGGCGCTCGGCAGCCAGATCTACGCGATGGGCGGCATGGTCACCCAACTGAACCTCCAGGCCAGCAACCCCGGCTGCCTGCTCGGCGAAAACACCATGTACAACGGCAATGGCTTCCACTTCCAGAAGTTCACGGCCATCGCGATGCAGCCGGGCGCGTTCACGGCGTGGGTGAGGAAGGTCAAGCAAAACGGGGTGCCGCTCGATGCGAAGTTGCTCGACGCGATCGGGCGGCGCAACACCCGCGAGCAACTCGTCGCGAGCCTGCCGCCGGTGGCGTCGCACCACGGCAGCTTCTATTTCACCGGCGTGAGCGCCGACCTGTTCCCGCACGTGGTCGAAGCCATGAAGAACGGCACCTCGCCCACGGTACCCGCGGTCGGCGCGCCAATCACCGAGCCGCTCCAGGCCAACGTCCGCCCGCAGCACGCCTGCATGGAAAGCGAGGAAGCACCGTGATCGCGCACAGCGTCGTCTATTGGCTGATCGGACGGTTCACGATGCATTCGTTGCCGTTCTACGACATGATCCAGAACCCGACCGAGGAAAACCTGATCAACGGTTCCATCGCCGGATTCGCGGCGTGCCTGGTTGTGGTGGGTTTGATCATCGTCGTCGCCGGAATCACGTATCTCAAGCGCTGGCGCTGGCTGTGGACGGAGTGGATGACCAGCACCGACCACAAGAAGATCGGCATCATGTACGTCGTGATCACCGGGGTCATGCTGGCACGCGCGATCATCGAGGCGTTGCTGATGCGCGCGCAGCAGGGCTGGGGCCTGGGCGGTGGTTTTCTTGCGCCCAATCACATGGGCCAACTGTTCTCGACCCATGGCACCATCATGATCTTTTTCATGGCGATGCCGTTCATTGCCGGCATTGCCAACTACGTGATGCCACTGCAGATCGGTGCCCGCGACGTGTCGTTCCCGGTGATGAATTCGATCAGCCTGTGGCTGACCGCGGCCGGCGCTGCGCTGGTGATGGCATCCCTGGTGTTCGGCCAGTTTTCGACTGGCGGCTGGTTCGGCTACCCGCCGTACACCGGAATCCATTATCTCCCCGGGGTCGGACCGGATTACTGGATCTTTGCGCTTTCGCTGTCCGGCCTCGCTTCCACCATGACCGGCATCAACTTTGCCGTGACCATCTTCAAGGAACGTGCCCCCGGGATGCACCTGTTCCGGATGCCGCTGTTCACATGGGCGATGCTGTGCACCGCGATCATGATGGTGTTCGCGATGCCGCCCCTGACCGTCGCCACCGCACAGTTGGCGCTCGACCGTTACCTCGACTTTCACTTCTTCACCAATGGCCTCGGCGGCAACCAGATGATGTTCGCCAACGAGTTCTGGCTGTTCGGCCACCCGGAGGTCTACATCCTCATCATTCCTCCGTTCGGGATTTATTCCGAGGTGGTAGCCACGTATTCGGGCAAGTCGCTGTTCGGCTACAAGTCGATGGTATTCGCGATCATGTGCATCGCGGTCCTGTCCTTCACGGTCTGGTTGCACCACTTCTTCACGATGGGCCAGAGCGGGGATATCAACGCGGTGTTCGGGATCGCCTCGATGCTGATCGGGATTCCGACCGGCGTGAAGATCTACGACTGGTGCCTGACGATGTTTCGCGGCCGGGTGCGCTTCACGACCCCCATGATCTACTCGATCAGCTTCATCGTGCTGTTCGTGCTGGGCGGGATGAGCGGCATCCTGCTGGCCAACCCCAGCGTCGACTTTCAGGTCCACAACACGGTGTTCCTGATCGCGCACTTCCACAACGTCATCATTCCCGGCGTGTTGTTCGGGCTGATCGCCGGCTACACCTTCTGGTTCCCCAAGGTGTTTGGCTTCCGCCTGCACGAGGGCTGGGGCCGGTTTTCGGCGTTCTGCTGGATCTTCGGCTTCATGGGCGCGTTCTTCCCGCTGTACGCGCTCGGGATCATGGGCCTGCCCCGCCGCACGGTCGCCTACGCCCAATCCGCGTATCAACCGCTGGAATTCGTGGCGTTCGGCGGCTCGCTGCTGCTCGGAGTCGCGTTTCTCGCGCTCCTGATCCAGTTGGCGCTTTCCGTTTGGCGTCGCAACGAGAACCGCGTCCCGGCAGGCGATCCGTGGGACGGACGCAGCCTCGAATGGGCATGCCCCGCACCCGCGCCGGAGTACAACTTCGCGGTGATTCCCGAGGTCACCGGCCGCGACGCGTTCACCGTCGCCAAGGACCTTGGTGTCGCCTACCGAAAACCCGACGAGTACGTCGACATCACGATGTCCCGGAATGCCGCAGTGGGCCCCGTGCTCGGCGGCCTGGGTCTCGCGCTCGCGTTTGGTCTGGTGTGGCACATCTGGTGGCTGGTGGTTTTGATGACACTGGGTGTATTCGCCACGATGATTATGCGTGGGTTCGCGCGCCACCTCACCAAGACGATTCCGGCCGCCGAGGTCGAAGAGGAAAACGAGCGCTGGCTCAGCGTGGTCCGCGCGGCCACGCCGGTCACGCGTGCCGTCGAAACCCTGCCGGTCAACCAGGGGCTGGCTGACCAGGGCGCACTGAGGGCCGCGTCATGAGCCAGGAGGTTTTCCAATATCCGGGTTTGAACATCGGCCCCGCGCACCCGCATACGCAGAGCACTGCAAAGACCCTGATCTTCGGATTCTGGGTATTCCTGATGAGCGACGCCATCCTGTTTTCGGTGGTGTTCGCAACCTACGTGGTGCACGCGCATACCGGCACCTCCGGCGCCCCCGGCCCGAAGGACCTGTACGACATCACCAGCGTGTTCGCCGAGACGCTGCTGCTGCTCGCGTCGAGCTTCACCTTCGGCATGGCCTCGCTGACCTTGAAGTACTGCCACGACAAGCGCCGGTTGATCGGCTGGCTGGTGGTGACACTGATACTCGGGGCCGGATTCCTCGGCCTCGAAACCCATGATTTCCTGACGATGGTTGCCAAGGGCGGCGCCCCGGGACGTTCGGGGTTCCTGTCGGGGTTCTGGGACCTGGTGCCGCTGCACGGCTTGCACGTCACCGGTGGCTCGATCTGGATGCTGTGCCTGATCGGCCAGATCGCGCGCTACGGACTCGATACGCGGACCAAACTCGGCATCATGCGCTTGGCGCTGTTCTGGCATTTCCTCGACATCGTCTGGATCGCGATTTTCTCGGTGGTGTATCTCGGGGGGCTGGCATGATCGAACAAGCTCACGAAAGCGGCGACCGGGCCCACGGCAAGCAACTGATGCGGCGCGAGATGCGCGCCTACATCACCGGGGTGGTCCTTGCACTGCTGTTGACGCTGGCGGCATTTGCGGTCGTGAAGTGGCATGTGATGCCGCGGGCGTCCCTGTTTTACGTGATCGGGTCGCTGGCGGTGGTGCAGATGGTCGTCCATTTCCGGTGTTTCCTGCACATCGGCATCAAGCAGAATCGCGAAGACCTGCAGTTGATCCTGTTCTCGGCCGTGTTGCTGATCCTGATGGTCGGCGGCACGCTCTGGATCATGATCAACCTGGCTTCGCGGATGATGCTGCCGATGCATCCTTGAGATCGCCGTGATCGATGTGTGGCACACGCGGTAATCACGGCAACACCGTCGAATACGGAAAGGAAACCTGATGGCAAGCACCCGGATCAGCGACAAGGAAGCGGTGCGGTATCCGCTGCACGTGCTGCGCGAATATGCGCTCCTGGCCGACGGCGAGCGCGGCGCACTGATCGGGCCGCGCGGCGACGTCGCGTGGATGTGTGCGCCACGCTGGGACAGCGACGCGGTGTTCTCGTCGCTGATCGGTGGCGCCGGCCTGTACGCGATCACGCCGGCGGACCCCCGCTTCGTGTGGGGCGGCTATTACGAGGAAGGCACGCTGATCTGGCATTCGCGCTGGATCACCGAAGGCGGGGTGCTCGAATGCCGCGAGGCGCTCGCGTTCCCCGGCGACCCGCACCGGCTGGTGTTGCTCAGGCGGATCATGGCTGTCGAAGGGGACGCCCGGGTCGACGTGCGGCTCGATGCACGCGCCGGGTTCGGCAAGCATCCACTCGAGCAACTGGAGCGGAGCGGCGGCGTGTGGACCGGCCGGGCCGGCAAGCTGCACCTGCGCTGGACCGGCGCGGGCGCGGCAAGATCGGGCCGCGGAGGCGCCGACAAGCATGTTCTGTCTTTCCGGCACACGCTGCCGGCCGGCCAGCATCACGATCTGGTGCTGGAACTGTCCGAACACGCGCTGCCCGACGAACTGTCGGATCCGGACCAGCTCTGGCAGGCGACCGAGCACACTTGGCGCACCAGCGTGCCGGAGTTTCCTGGCAGCCTGGCGCCCATCGACACCCGCCACTCGTACGCGGTGTTGCGTGGGTTGACCAGCGCGGGCGGCGGGATGGTCGCCGCCGCGACGATGAGCCTGCCCGAGCGTGCCGACCAAGCCCGCAGTTACGACTATCGCTACGTGTGGATCCGCGACCAGTGTTTCACCGGCGAGGCCATCGCCGCTGCGGGTCCGTACCCGCTGCTCGACGATGCGGTGCGTTTCGTCGCCGAGCGATTGCTGAACGACGGCCCGGAGCTCACCCCCGCGTACACCATCGTCGGCGGCCGCGTCCCGGATCAGCGCTCGCTGCACCTTCCCGGTTATCCCGGCGGCCAGGACATCCTCGGCAATCACGTCAACGCCCAGTTTCAGCTCGATGCGTTCGGCGAGGCACTGCTGTTGCTCGCCGCCGCTGCGCGACACGACCATCTCGACGCCGATGGGTGGCGCGCGGTCGAAGTTGCCGCGAACGCGATCGGCGCGCGCTGGCGCGAACCGGAAGCGGGCATCTGGGAGCTGGACAACCAGCGTTGGAGCCATAGCCGGCTGATCTGCGTCGCAGGCTTGCGGGCAGTCGCGCGTGCGCCGGATGCGCCCGCCCCGCGCACCGGCGACTGGCTGGCGCTGGCCGAGACGATCCTTGCCGACACCGCGCGGCACTGCACGCACCCGTCGGGACGCTGGCAACGTGCGCCCGATGACGAGCGCGTCGACGCGGCGTTGCTGCTGCCCGGCATTCGCGGCGCGCTGCCGGCGGGAGACCCGCGCACGGCCGCGACCCTCGCCGCTGTGCACGAGGAGCTGGACCGGGAATACTTCATCTACCGCTTTCGCCAGAAACCGGGTCCGCTGGGCGACGCGGAGGGCGCCTTCCTGCTTTGTGGATTCATTGCGGCGCTGGCCGCGCACCAGCAGGGCGACAGGCTCGCCGCGATCCGCCACTTCGAACGCAACCGCGCGGGCTGCGGACCGCCCGGGCTGTATTCCGAGGAATACGACATCGCCCAGCGCCAGTTGCGCGGCAATCTGCCGCAAGCCTTCGTGCACGCGATGATGTTCGAGGCCTCCATACGCCTGGCCGCGCCGTGGCACGACACATGATGACCGCCAACATGATGACCAACAATCACTACGATCTGATCGTGATCGGCTCCGGCCCGGGCGGCGCATCGCTGGCCCACCGGCTGGCGTCGTCCGGCAAGAAAATCCTGATCTTGGAACGCGGCGACTACCTGCCGCGCACCATGGACAACTGGAACGCGCACAAGGTCTTCGTGGAAGGCATCTATCAGGCTCCCGACACCTGGTACGGCAAGGGCGGCGAGACCTTCCATCCCGGACTCCATTATTACGTCGGTGGCAACTCGAAGGTGTACGGCGCCGCGCTGTTCCGGCTGCGCGAGCGGGACTTCGACGAGCTGCGCCACGCCGATGGCATCTCGCCGGCGTGGCCGCTGAAATACGACGACTTCGAGCCCTATTACGCGCAGGCGGAAAAACTCTTTCACGTGCACGGTGCGGCCGGCGAAGACTCGACCGAGCCCCATCGAAGCGGCCCGTTTCCGTATGCTGCCGTTGCGCACGAGCCGCGAATCCAGGCGCTCAGCGACAGTTTCGCCAAAGACGGATTGCATCCGTTCCATCTGCCGCTCGGGGTCCTGCTGGATGAAAAAGACGGCAAGACCACCCCCACCAGCCGCTGCTTCCGCAATCCCTACTTCGACGGGTTTCCAAGCCCGATCAACGGCAAATCCGATGCCCAGGTGATGTGCATCGATCCAATGCTGGAAGCCCACGACAACGTCACGCTGCGGACCGGCGCTTACGTGTCGAAGCTCGATACCGACTCTTCGGGCCGCACCGTCAACGCGGTGCAGGTCGAACGCGATGGCGAGCGGGAAACCGTTTCGGCGGACATTGTGGTGGTCGCCTGCGGCGCACTCTCTTCGGCGCTGCTGTTGCTGCGCTCGGCCAACGACAAGCACCCGCATGGATTGGCAAATGGCTCCGATCAGGTCGGCCGCAACTACATCCGTCACAACCAGTCGATCCTGATGGCGGTGCTGCGCGAGCCCAACGAGACGGTGTTCCAGAAGACGCTGGCACTCAGCGATTTCTATTTCGGCGACAAGGATTGGGAATTTCCTCTTGGCCTGATGCAAATGTGTGCGACCACGCACGCCGACCAGGTCCGCGGCGAAGCGCTGCCGGAATGGCTGGAATGGCTCCCCGACATGCCATTCGAAAAAATGGCGGAACACTCGATGGATTTCTGGCTGTCCAGCGAGGACTTGCCGCGCGCGGGAAACCGCATCTTCTACGACGGCGATCGGGTGGTGCTGGACCTCACCGAGAACAACCTGGAGGCGCACCATCGCCTCAAGAAAAAACTGGAAGAGCTGATGAGCCGCAACGGCGCCTACCCGCACCTGCTGGAACGCAAGCTCTACTTCGGCAAGGACATCCCGATCGGCGGCACCGCGCACCAGGCCGGCACCGCACGTTTCGGAACCGACCCGAAAACCTCGGTGCTGGACCTCGACTGCAAGGCCCACGAACTCGACAATTTGTATGTCACCGATGCGAGCTTCTTTCCCTCGATCGGCGCCGTGAATCCGACGCTGACCATCATCGCCAACGCGCTGCGCGTAGCCGACCGGATCGCGGAGCGGATGAAATGACGATCGCACCGACCGGCATGTGGTGGACATCCCACGCTGCATTCTCGCGCTGTGCGCGCGTTCGCTTCGCTCCGTCCTTCGTTCCGAAGCGGTGTAGGAGCGGCGGCAGCCGCGACGCGGTCGGGCCTTCCGGCCCTCCTACTGGAACCGGGTTGGCGCGTCAGCGCCGGGGAGCAGGGCTGCATTTGAAAACAGGGGCAAGCGCAGTTCGGGTAGGCCGGCTCAAGGCCGAAGGCCGGAGCCGGCAGCTCAAACGGACTGGCAGGAATGCCGGCTCCGTCGCTGCGCTACTTGAGCCGGCCTACGCAACTCGGTCGGAGTTCCAAATGACGACTGAAGCAAGGTTCGCGCCATGTGGCTGAACCTGTATCTCATCCCGATCGTGATCCGCGTGTGTCTGGTGGTGTTGTTCCCGTTCAGCGCACTGGACAAGATCGTGTTCTGGAAAGATGCGATCAAGCAGGCCGACGACACGTTTCTGCCGAAGTGGAGCGGACGGCCATTGCTGGTCGCCGCGATCATCGTCGAATTCGTCACCCCGTTCCTGATCGTGATCGGTTGGCACGACCGCATCTCGGCGTTGGTGCTGGCCGCGTTCTGCGTGGTCACCGCGATCCTGTACCACCCGTTCTGGAAGTTCTCCGATTTCTGGAAATCCGGCGACAGCACCGGACGCAGCCATTTCTGGGATTTCCTCAAAAATTTCGGACTGGTCGGCGGATTGCTGTTGATCGTGTTCGCGACCCAGCTCGCGCCGGCGAGTGATTTCGGCCGCAATCTGCTGCAATCCACGCCGGTGTACGCGCCGGCCGGCACCGCGCCCGGTCCACAAAAGTAGGGCGGGTCTCGACCCGCCGCGCGGCTGATCGGCAAAAGCAGGGTGGGTCTCGACCCGCCGCGCGGCTGATCGGCAAAAGCAGGGCGGGTCTCGACCCGCCGCGAGTACGGCATGTCAAAACGGCGGGTCAAGACCCGCCCTACACGTCGCACGGAGGCAAACAGCAATGAATGGCGACCAGAAAAACCCGAAGCACGGCGACAAGCCCACGGTGCCCTACTGGCACCTCTGGACCGACGCCGAGGGCGTCAGTCACCAGGACCATTGCGCGCTGGCGCGCTTCGAACTCGGCAGTGTCGGCGACGCCGATCCGCAATGGAACGACAAGCAGCAACGCGGCGAGGCTACGGTCGTATTCACGGTGCTTCCGGTCGGATGGGTCGGCGAGTGGCACGAGAACCCGGCGCCGCAATGGATCGTGCCGCTGTCGGGCCGTTGGTTCGTCGAGGCGATGGACGGCACGCGGCGCGAGTTCGCCGCGGGCGATTTGTCGCTCGGCGAAGACCAGCACTGTGTCGAGGGCAGCGAAGGCCGCAAGGGCCACCGCTCGGGCACGCTGGGCGATGAACCGTGTGTGCTGCTGTGCGTGCAATGTCACGTGCCTCCCGTGCGCGAATGCTGTCACGTCAAATGAGATGTGCACGCAGATGAACAGCAAATCTTTTGCCACGGATCAACACGGATGACCACGGATCAAGCCGGAAGCGCAACCTTGTCGAGAACAAACACCCACGGACGCCTCGAAAAACTCTCAACTGTGCGTCGTTCCGGCGAAGGCCGGAAACCATTTTGCTCTTCGGACCACGAAGATGGATCCCGGCCTTCGCCGGGATGACGGCAAATCCCGGTTATTCGAATTTCGCTCACGGCAAGGGTCGAAACTCTGCCCCCGGTGAACAAGGACAACCACGGAGAAAGGCTTTTATCCGTGTCCATCCGTGCAAATCCGTGGTAAATGCTTTTCCAAATGGAAGTGAACCTTTGCAAATTCATGGTAAATGCATTTCCAAATGGAAGTGAACCTTTGCAAATCCGTGGTAAATGCTTTTCCAAATGGAAGTGAACCTTTGCAAATCCGTGATGAATGCTTTTGCAAATGGAAGTGAACCTGTCACGTCAAACAAGGAGTGCATCATGGATACCGGCATGGCCAATATCGAGGTCATCGACAAGCGCTTCAAGTCGATGGTGCTGCCCAACGCGCCGCTGGAAAAACTCGGCGACGGTTTCCGCTGGCTGGAAGGCCCGGTGTGGTTCGCCGACCTGCAATGCCTGCTGGTCAGCGACATCCCCAACAACCGCATCATGCGCTGGACCGAATCCGGCGGACTGTCGGTGTTTCGCGAGCCCTCACGTTTCGCCAACGGGCATACCCGCGACCGCGAGGGACGGCTGATCGGTTGTTCGCACCACGATCGCTGTATCACGCGCACCGAATGGGATGGCCAGGTCACCGTGCTGGCCGACCGCTATCAGGGCAAGCGCCTGAACTCTCCCAACGACATCGTGGTCAAGCGCGACGGCACGATCTGGTTTTCGGATCCCATCTTCGGCATCACCCGCGATTACGAGGGCGGCAAGCAGGAATCCGAATTGCCGCCGTACCTGTACCGGTTCGACCCGCGCGACGGCTCGCTCAGCGTCGCTGCGGATGACTTCAAGGGTCCGAACGGCCTGTGTTTTTCGCCCGACGAAAAACTCTTGTACGTGGCCGAGAGCGGTACGCCGTTCGCGGAAGATCCCGAGCAGAACATCCGGGTGTTCGATGTCGCTGATGACGGCAAGACCTTGCGCAATGGCCACGTGTTCCACAAGGTCGAACCCGGCATGGCCGACGGTTTCCGCAGCGACGAGGACGGCAACATCTGGACCAGCGCGGCCGACGGCGTGCACTGCATCGCGCCGGACGGCACCCTGCTCGGCAAGCTCAAGATCCCGTTCGTTGTCGCCAACCTGACCTTCGGCGGCCGCGACTTCAGCCGCCTGTTCATCTGCGGCTCGCAGACGTTGTTCGCGCAATACGTCAACTGCCGCGGCGCGCAGCGACCGTAGCAGCGCGCGGCTACCCGCGAATCCGCTCGCCCGCAGCGCCGACGCGCGATTCAGCTCAGCGCAATCACGAGCCTTGGGTCATGCATGAATGGTTTCAGTCGGCCGTGGAACGACTTGCAATCCGATTCCGCGGTTAGCGATCGGCCATGGATATGAACTCTGCGACCGTCAGGCCGCTGGCGCGGATCAAGCTGCGCAGCGTGCCTTTGGCGATTTCATCGTGATTCGGTACCGATAACGTCGCAGTGTGCCCTCCTTGATCAGAATCATATGGCTGCCTCGCTGCCGTGCCATCCGCCAGCTATCCGCGGCGAAAACCTTGACGACCTCGCGGCCACTCAGCCTTGGCAGCGAAGGCATTACAGGGCAACGTCTACGGGCTGCATTTCGATGGTCAGCGGCAATCCTTGCTCGGCGCGAACCTCGAGGCACGCGGCAATGGCTTCGCGTATGTTGCCGAGCGCCGTCTCGCGCGTCCGCCCCTGGCTCACGCAGCCGGGGATCGCCGGGCATTCGGCAATCCACATGCCTTCCTCGTCCCGCTCCAATGTTGTCAAAAATTTCATGTGGGCGACGTACGCTGGTTGCTTGGGGCACAATGCCATCCTGCTTGTGCAATAGTCTACTCGCCCGTGCCGGGCCCGGCTGGTCGCCTGCGTATCGCTTCAACAGCTGCCCGGAAGCGCGGGTCGCGGCCGTGGTCCAGCCACAGCAGCATGGGCGAGTCATTCGTGCCGATGGTCACGCGATCGTCACCGTGCGAAGCGCACCGTCGCAGCTTCGCACAACGCCAGTGTTGGATCGTTGCACGCCGCTTCGAGAGGGCGTCGCCAAGGGACCGACCGGCACGCACGCGGCTTGCCGCGACCAGGACATGGATCGTGACGACACGTTTTTTGTGCGATTTTTCCAAAGACCCGGAGGCGCTGCCGCATTTCTGGGAGCACTGCGTCGGCAGCGGCCGCGCGGCGCTGGCGTTGCGTGCGGACTGGCAGGCGCAACTGAAGCAGTGTCGCGAGGATCTTGGTTTCCGGCACGTGCGTTTTCACGGGCTGCTCGACGATGACGTAGGCGTGCTCGATGATGAAGAAAACAAGCTGCTGTACGCGTTCCAGAACGTCGACAAGATCTACGACTTCCTGCGCTCGATCCACATGCGGCCGAATGTCGAACTGAGCTTCATGCCGCGCGCGCTTGCATCGGGCGACAAGACCGTCTACCACTACAAGGCCAATGTCACCCCGCCGGCCGACTACGGTGAATGGGCGACGCTCGTTTCCAAGCTCGCGAGCCATTGGATCGATCGCTACGGCGCGAGCGAGGTCTCAAACTGGCCGATCGAGGTGTGGAACGAGCCGAACATGCCGGGTTTCTGGACCGGCAGCCGCGAGGATTATTTCCGGTTGTTCGAGGTTACATGGAAAGCGCTCAAGCACGTGCACCCGGCACTCAGAGTCGGTGGTCCGGTGACGGCCAAGAACGAATGGATCGGGGAATTCATCGAGTATTGCGAAAAGGCGAACGTACCGCCGGACTTCATCAGCACCCACAACTATCCGACCGACGCGATGGGCAGCCCCGGCGACGAAACCAAAACCGCGCTCTCGAAAAGCCATCTTGGCATCCTGCGCGAACGCGCCGAAGCAACCCGCAAGCAGGCCGGCAAACGCACGCTGTACTACACCGAGTGGAGCAGCTCGTCGAATCCGCGCGACGAATTGCACGATGACCCTTACGCCGCCGCGTACCTCACCCAGGCGCTGCTCGACATGGGATCCCTGGTGCAGGGCTACAGTTGGTGGACCTTCTCCGACATCTTCGAAGAAAACTACTTCCCGATCGAACCGTTCCATGGCGGGTTCGGGTTGATGAACATCCAGGGCATTCCGAAACCGGCCTACCGGGCCTTCGAGATTCTGCATCGCCTCGGCGAGGAAAGATTCCCCGTCGAGGGCAGCCACAAGACCGTGCAAGTCTGGGCGGTCCGCGGCGGAGATGTCGTCACCGTCGTGATCGTGAATCTTGCGTTGCCCAAACACCCGATCGAGGAGGAAACCGTCGAGATCGAACTGTTCGGCGTTCCGAAGATTGCGGCCGCGCAGGCACGGCGGATCGATGCGCACCACGCCAACGCCAAGGCGAAATGGAAGCTGCAGGGCGAGCCGCGCTACCCGAGCCCCGCGGAAGTCGACGTGATGATCGAGGCATCGCGGCTGCAGCCGGAGGACGTGGACCTCGTGGTCGATGGCAAGGCGCTGCGGTTCGAGATCACCTTGCCACCCCAATCGGTGGTGTCGGTGGAACTGCAGGCCGCCGCGTCGAAGGACGGGGCGCGCGGAAAACCCTCCGCAAAAAAGACGGCCGTGGTTCCTGCGCCACACGTTTTCGGCACCGAAGACGAGCGGCTGCTGGAGCAACTGCAGTCCTCCGCGTTCGGCTATTTCACCGCAAACGCCGATCCCGGCACCGGGCTGGTCGCGGACAACACCAAGAAGGGATCGCCCGCCAGCGTCGCCACGACCGGTTTTGCGCTCTCCTGTTATCCGATCGCGGTCGAACGCGGTTGGCTCGGCCGCGGCGACGCCGCCGCGACCACCCTCAAAACCCTGCAATTCTTTGCCGACAGCCGCCAGGGTGAGGACGCCGAGGCCACCGGCTACCACGGCTTCTATTACCACTTCCTCGACATGCAAAGCGGCAAGCGTGCGCGCGGCTGCGAACTGTCGACGATCGACACGGCGATGCTGCTGGCGGGCGCGGTGGTGGCCGCGGAATATTTCGACCGCGGCGAGTCCGCCGAAAAACAGATTCGCGCGCTCGCAACGGAACTGTTCGAGCGGGCCGACTGGCGTTGGACCCTCGACAGCAAGACCGGCGAGCTCAACCAGGCATGGACCCCCGAGGAGGGCTTCAGGCGTGACGATTGGGAGGGCTACACCGAGGCGCTGGTGATGTACGTCATGGGTGCGGCCTCGCCCTCGCACCCGATGCCGCGCAATGTCTACGACAGGGGCGCGAAAAGTTACCGCTGGCGACACAACGCCGGCCTCACCTGGATCCACGCCACGCCGCTGTTCATCCATTTGTTTCCGCAGGCATGGATTGACTTGCGCGAGCTGTCCGATGGCTACGTTGACCACGAGTCAGGCCCCGATTACTTCGAAAACTCGCGTCGTGCGATCGCGATACAACGCGTGTATGCGTTCCTGAATCCGTACGGATTCGCCGGCTACGGCAAGGACATCTGGGGACTTTCGGCGTGCGAGGGCCCGGACGGCGCACGCAAGACCCGGGATGGCCGCAGGCGGAAGTTTCTCGGCTACGCCGCGCGCGGCATGACCGACGGACCGGACGACGGCACGCTGGTTCCGTGGGCGGCGGCGGCGTGCGTCGCCCACGCGCCGGAGGAAGCGCTGGCTGGCGTGCACGCCATGCTCGATGCGTACCCGCGCGCTCTGCGCGACGGCAGGTTCGTTGGCGCCATCAACCCCACGCTGCCGGGTGATGGCCCCGAAGGCTGGATCGCGCCGGGCTGCTTCGGGCTCGACCAGGGGCTGGTCGTGATGATGATCGAGAACGCACGTTCCGGTCTGGTGTGGACGCTGACGCGAAATTCCACGGTGTTCCGGCGTGGCTTGAAGAATCTCGGCTTCGGCGGGGGATGGCTGGATTGAGTTGCAATGATGCGGAGAATACTGAACCCGCCGCCTGATTCACGCGTGATTGACGCGCTGATCCGCACAATGAAAAGCCGACGCGTTGACGATGCCCGTGCGTTGATGGTCGCGCCGCGACCGGCTGCTCATATTGCACGCGACTGTCTGCAGGGCGGTAACCGTTTTTTCATGGAGGACGAAACTTGACAGGTTGCGACCGTCGAATCGAGACAGGCGCGCTGGGCGTATTGGCGATCACGGCGGGCGCGATGGTCCTGCGCGGGCGCATCAAGGCGCGCCGTGCGGACGCCTGCGCGGGCGAAATCCATGTGGCCCGCAACAGCGCGACGATCGTCCAGGCCGCGCAGCGCCTGAACCGCGCCTCGGGTCTGATCGCGACGTCCACGCTGCTGGACAGCGCCATCGAGCATTACCGCGGATCCTTCCACAACAAGGCGATGATCACGCCGCTCGTCGTATCCGCGCTCACCATTGCCGTCAGCATGCACGGTACCGGCGACCCGCGAAAGGTCGCGCACAAGGTGCGCGACACGGTTTATGCAGGCGCAGCGCTGACCGGGCTGGTCGGCACCGGCTTCCACGTCTACAACATCACCAAGCGGCCGGGCGGATTTTCGTGGCAGAATCTGTTCTATGGTTCGCCGCTGGGCGCCCCCGCCGCAGTCGCGCTGTCCGGCCTGCTCGGCTATTACTCGGAACGCTTGCGCGAAAGCGGGTCCGCGAGCGCGCGGGTGTTCGGGTTCCGCGCCGGTCGCGCGCTCGCGGCTCTTTCCAGCATCGGATTGGTCGCGACCGCCGCCGAGGCTGGCCTGTTGCACTTCCGCGGCGCGTACCACGATCCGTTCATGTTCGTGCCGGTGACGGTGCCGCCGGTGGCCGCGGCGTTGCTAGTGGAAACGGCTGCGAGTCATCCCCGACCGGTGCGCCGCTTTACCGCTTGGTGGCTCAAGCTGACCGCGCTGGTCGGCTTTGTCGGATCGGGGTTCCACGCCTGGGGCGTGCACCGCAACATGGGCGGCTGGCGGAACTGGCGCCAGACCGTATTGAATGGCCCGCCGGTCCCGGCGCCGCCGAGCTTTGCCGGTGTCGCGCTGGCCGGTCTCGCTGCGCTCGAATTGCTGAGGAAGCACCCCGATGCCTGAGCGCTATCCCGGCTATGACGTGCTCAACAAACGCGATACGCAGTCGTGGAACGACGCGACACGCGCCGTGATCGATGAGCGCATGGCGATCACCGATACGCCGAAATTCCTCAACGTGGAGGAATGGCAGACCCTGCGTGCGATCTGCGACCGCATCGTGTCGCAGCCTCACGATCGCACCCCGGTTCCGGTCGCGGCGCTGGTCGACAGGAAACTTGCCGACGACGAACGCGATGGGTACCGGCACGCCAGCCTGCCGCCGCTGCGCGAAGCGTGGCGCCGCGGGCTCGCCGCGCTGGATGCGGCCGCGCTCGCGCAGCACCAGCGCCGCTTCCACCTCTTGCCGTCCGCACAACAGGACGAGCTGCTGAAAGCCACGCAGGACGGCAATCTCGCTGGTGCCGACTGGCAGGGCATGCCGTCCGACACGTTCTTTTCCGAGCGACTCGCACACGACATCCTCGACGCGTACTACTCGCATCCGGCCTCGTGGAACGAAATCGGTTTTGGCGGCCCAGCGAGTCCGCGCGGCTACGTGCGCATGTACTTCAACCGCCACGACCCGTGGGAAGCGACCGAAGCGCATCCGGGTGAGGAAGACCATGCGCGCGCGGCCAATCGCAAGGTGGGAAGGACTTGAATGTCAGCAAGCACGTTCCCCCCCAATCTCGTCATTCCGGGGCTGCCCGCGCTGTTTGCGGGCAGAACCCGGAATCCAGTTCTTGGCTCCGACAACCCGCTCGGGAGGTTTCCCGTCACCGGATGGACCCGCGGACACAATGAATGACAAACCTATCGCACGATATTGATCTGCACGATGCACTGCACAACCCGCGCGGCAAGCACGGGCGCGCGCCCGATCCGCTGCGGGTGGGCGGCTGGGTGCCAATGCGCGAGTACCGCGAGGACAAGGAAGTCGACTTCGCAATCGTCGGCACCGGCGCCGGCGGTGGGACGCTGGCGTGCCGCCTCGCCGAGGCCGGCTTCTCGGTGGTCGCCCTCGACGCCGGCGCATGGTGGCGGCCGCTCGAGGAATTCGCCTCCGACGAGGCGCATCAGGCAAAACTCTACTGGACCGACGAGCGGATCTGCGACGGCGACGATCCGTTGCAACTCGGCGCCAACAACAGCGGCAAGGCCGTTGGTGGTTCGACCGTGCACTTCGCGATGGTGTCCTTGCGGTTCCGTCCGGAGTGGTTCAAGTCTCGCTCGCTGCTCGGCTACGGCGCCGACTGGCCGCTCGACTGGCGTGAAATGTGGGACTACTACACCCAAGTCGAGCAGGCATTGAAGATGGCGGGGCCGGTCACGTATCCATGGGGGCCGCCGCGGCCACGCTATCCGTACCGCGCCCACGAGATCAACGCGGCCGGCTGGGTACTGGCCAAGGGCTGCGAGGCGATGGGCGTCAAATGGACCGAAACGCCGCTCGCCACGATCTCGGCGCCGCGTGGACTTGCCCATCCATGCGTGTATCGCGGCTTCTGCGTGACGGGGTGTTCCACCAACGCCAAGCAGAGCGCGCTGGTCACCTGGATTCCGCGCGCAGTTGCGGCCGGCGCCGAGGTTCGCGACCTCGCGATGGTCGGGCGCATCGAGACCAACGAGGCCGGGCTCGCGACCGGCGTGCACTATCACCGCGAAGGGCAGTGGCGCTTCCAGCGCGCCCGCAATGTCGTGGTCGCAGGTTACGCGATCGAGACGCCGCGGCTGCTGCTGAATTCGGCCAATGCGCGGTTTCCGGATGGTCTCGCCAACCGTTCTGGCCTCGTCGGCAAGAACCTGATGGCGCAGACCAACCAAGGCGTGTTCGGCGTGATGGAAGACGAGATCCGCTGGTACAAGGGTCCTCCGTCGCTGACGATTACGGAGCACTGGAACTACGCCGATGAAGGCAAGGACTTCTTCGGCGGCTATGCCTTCATGGCGCAGGGACCGTTGCCGCGCACGTGGGCGGCCACCCAGGCCGGCAACCGTGGCCTGTGGGGCGAGGCGCTCCGGGTTGAGATGGAAAAGTACAACCATCAGGCCGGCTTCAAGATCGTCGGCGAGACCCTGCCGCAGGAAAAGAACCGCGTGACGCTTGCCGACGAGAAGGACCAGTACGGACTGCCGGTCGCGCGGGTCACCTATTCGCTCTGCGACAACGACAAGGCACTGGTCAAGCACTCGGTGAAGTTCATGAGCGAAGCGCTTTCCGCGGCGGGTGGCACGGATGTCTGGGCCGAGGACGACGACACCTGCCATCTGGACGGCACCGCCCGGATGGGCGATAACCCGGATACCAGCGTGGTCGATGCCGATTGCCGCAGTTGGGACATCCGGAATCTTTGGGTCTGCGACGGTTCGGTATTTCCCACGGTCGGCGGCGTCAATCCATCGCTGACCATCCAGGCGATCGCCTGCCGCACCGCCGACCGCATCAAGGTGCTGGCATCGCGCGGCGAGCTGTGATTTTGGCGAGCAAGAGCATTGGCCACGGATTTACACGGATGAACACGGATCAAGTTCGGGCAGGCCGGAGCCGGCAGCTCAGCGGCATAGGTTGGGGTGAGCGGCTTCTCGCGAACCCCGACGGGTCGAACGACAATGTTGGGCTTCGCCCGCCAAAAGCGCGGGCTCAACCCAACCTACGTGCAACGCCGGCTCCGTCGCTGCGCTCCTTGAGCCCGTGCGGTGTTTCTTCCAACGGAACGTTTTTCCATGAACGGCGCGGCAAGCCGCTCCGGGTTCACGGTCGTTTCACCCGGCGCCGCGCACAGTGTTCATTCGACATGGCGTCGATGGTCGCCCTCTGGCCCATGCGTCGGAACGCACGTTGCGCATGCCCGCAGCAGCTACACGACAAGGAGTCTGAAAATGTCCTCGCCCAACGTCAGTGATTTCCTGCTCGACCGCCTGCACCAGTGGGGCGTCAGGCGCATCTACGGCTATCCCGGGGACGGCATCAACGGCCTGATGGGCGCGATGAACCGCGCCGGCGACAAGCTGCAACTGGTGCGCGCGCGGCACGAGGAAATGTGCGCGTTCATGGCGTGTGCGCACGCCAAGTTCACCGGCGAAGTCGGAGTGTGCATGGCCACTTCGGGTCCGGGCGCGGTGCACCTGTTGAACGGCTTGTACGACGCCAAGCTCGACCACCAGCCGGTGCTCGCGATCGTCGGCCAGCAGGCCCGAACCGCGCTCGGCGGAAGTTATCAGCAGGAGGTCGACCTGGTTTCGCTTTTCAAGGACGTCGCGGGCGCCTACGTGGAAATGGCGCTGGTGCCGGCGCAGATCCGGCATCTGGTGGATCGGGCGATGCGCATCGCGATGGCCGAGCGTACCGTGACCTGCTTGATCGTGCCCAACGACCTGCAATTGCTGGATGCGGTGGAAACGCCGCCGCGGGCGCACGGCGCGATCCATTCCGGGCTGGGTTACCGGACTCCGCGCATCGTTCCGGAGCCCCAGGATCTGCAACAGGCAGCCGAGCTGCTGAACAGCGGCAAGAGGGTCGCGATGCTGGTCGGCGCGGGCGCGCTCGACGCGACCGACGAAGTGATCGAGGTGGCCGAGTTGCTCGGCGCGGGCGTCGCCAAGGCGCTGCTCGGAAAAGCGGTGCTGCCGGACGAACTGCCGTACGTCACCGGTTCGATCGGGCTGCTCGGCACCAAGCCGAGCTGGGACCTGATGACCGGTTGCGACACCCTGCTGATGATCGGTTCGCGTTTTCCCTATTCGGAGTTCCTGCCCAAGGAAGGCCAGGCGCGCGCGGTGCAGATCGACCTCGATCCGACGATGCTGTCGATCCGCTATCCCATGGAGATCAACCTGGTCGGCGATTCCGCCGCGACGCTGCGCGAGCTGATCCCGCTGCTCCAGCGCAAGCCGGATCGCGCGTGGCGCGAATCCATCGAAAAGAGTATCGCCGAGTGGTGGAAGGTGTTGGAAGCACGCGCGATGCACCCGGCCGATCCGATCAATCCCGAGCGGGTGTTTTGGGAAGCGTCATCGCGGCTGCCGGACAACTGCATCCTGGCCTCGGATTCGGGTTCGTCGGCCAACTGGTACGCGCGGGACATCAAGATCCGCCGCGGCATGCTGGCGTCGCTGTCGGGCAACCTGGCCACCATGGGGCCCGGGGTGCCGTACGTGATCGGCGCGAAGTTCGCATTCCCCGACCGGATTGCGATTGCGCTGGTCGGCGACGGCGCGATGCAGATGAACGGCAACGCGGAACTGATCACGATCGGCGATTACTGGAAGGAATGGTCCGATCCGCGCCTCGTGATCGTGGTGCTCAACAATCGCGACCTCAACCAGGTGACCTGGGAGGAGCGGGTGCAGGAGGGCGATCCGAAGTACGACGCGGCGCAGCACGTGCCGGACTTCCCGTATGCGCGTTACGCCGAACTGATCGGTCTGAAAGGCATCATGGTCAACCAGCCCGAACAGCTTGGGCCGGCGTTCGATGAGGCGTTCGCCGCCAATCGGCCGTGCCTGATCGAGGCGATCACCGATCCCGAGGTGCCGCCGCTGCCGCCGCACATCACCTTCAAGCAGGCCAAGGCGTTCGCCGAATCGATGCTGAAGGGCGACACCCGCACCCCGGCCATGATCGTCGAGTCCACGCGCGAAATGATGGCGACGTTTTTTCCGGGAAGCAAAGGCGACTGAGCATGGACGCGGCAACGCTGACCGCGCCGCGGGTGTCGGTGTACAAGGTTCCCACGGACGCGCCCGAATCCGACGGCACGTTGGAGTGGGACAGCACCATGCTCGTGCTGGTCGAGATCGGCGCGGGCGGCAAGTGTGGTATTGGCTACAGCTACGCGGATGCCGCGACGGCCGCGCTGATCCGCGACAAGCTCGCCGGTGTCATCAAACACCGCGATGCGTTCGACATCGCCGGTGCATGGTTGGCGATGCTCCACGCGATCCGCAACCTCGGGCGACCCGGGATTGCCTCGATGGCGATCGCCGCCGTCGACAACGCACTGTGGGATCTCAAGGCCAAATTGCTCGATCTGCCGTTGTGCAAGCTGCTCGGCATGGCGCGCGAAGCCGCTCCCGCGTACGGCAGCGGCGGATTCACCTCGTACTCGGATTCGCAACTACGCGACCAGCTCGGCGGTTGGGCCGACGAAGGTCTCGGCATGGTCAAGATGAAAGTCGGTCGCGAACCGGACCGCGACGTGGCGCGGGTGGCGTCAGCGCGCGAGGCGATCGGCGAGGGCGTGCAATTGTTCGTCGATGGCAACGGCGCGTATTCGCGCAAGCAGGCGCTGTGCCTGGCACGAGACTTTGCCGAGTACGACGTCGCCTGGTTCGAGGAGCCGGTTTCCTCGGATGACCTCGACGGATTGCGACTGCTGCGCGACCGCGCGCCGGCGGAAATGGACATTGCCGCCGGCGAATACGGATACGACTCGTGGTACTTCCGCCGCATGCTGGAGGCCGGTGCGGTGGACGTGCTGCAGGCCGACGCCACCCGCTGCGCCGGGATCACCGGATTCATGCAGGCGGCAGCGCTGTGCCGCGCGTTCCAGGTGCCGTTGTCGGCGCACTGCGCGCCGTCGATCCACGCGCATCCCGCGTGCGCGGCGCCGCCATTGCGGCACATCGAATATTTCCATGACCACGTGCGCATCGAAGGCATGCTGTTCGACGGTGCGTTGGCAGCGAAGAATGGCGCCCTGCACCCGGACCTTTCGCGGCCGGGTTTCGGGCTGGAATTGAAGCGTGCGGATGCACAACGTTACGAGGTTTCGTAGGAGGGCCGGCAGGCCCGACAGGCCCAACACGCGCGCGGAACCCCGCAACCCGATCGGGCCTTCCGGCCCTCCTGCGGTGATGAGGTGAAAGGAGAAAGCCATCATGCAAGTCGATCATCTGGACAGCCAGGCCCAATGCAAGCATGAAGGATGCACCTGCAAGGTGCCGGAAGGCGAGCGCTATTGCAGCGACCACTGCCGCAAGGCGGACCAAGGCGAACCGACGCGCGAGGAGGAACGCAAGACATGCGCCTGCCGACACGGCGAATGTGCGGACGGGAAGTAGTCCCGGCGTCTGCAAGGCGATGATCCGCAGCGGACCCGCATCGGGGCCAGGAGCTTGGACGGTAGAAACGCCCGAGCTCCCAGTTCGACGGAATCACGTGCATTCCTCCACGGATTGATTTTCAAGTACAAGGAGTACCCATGAACCAGCAATTCAAACACAAGGTAGTCGTCGTGACCGGCGCGTCGGCCGGGGTCGGCCGTGCGACCGCGATTGCATTCGCGAAGCATGGCGCGCGGGTCGCACTGATCGCGCGCGGCAAGCAAGGGCTCGAATCGGCCAAGCGCGAAATCGAACTGGCGGGCGCCGCTGCGCCGTTGACGATCGCCGCGGACGTCGCGGACGCGAAGGCGGTGGAGGCTGCCGCCGAGCGGGTCGAACAAGAATTGGGCCCCATCGACATCTGGGTCAACAACGCGATGGCGACGATCTTCGCGCCGGTCCATGACATCGAGCCGGACGAATTCAAACGCGCGACCGAAGTCACCTACCTCGGCGGCGTCTATGGAACCATGGCGGCGCTCAAGCGCATGCGCCAACGCGACCGCGGCACCAT
>JBOHYT010000272.1:0-5049 GCA_050738055.1 Rhodanobacteraceae bacterium | reverse complement strand
TCGATGTTGCGCATGAATTCGGCCACCGTCGCGTTGGACTGCGCAACGCCATCGAGGGTGAGCTTGTCAGCCTGTTGCTTCAGCGCGGTCACGCGCGCACCCGCGGGGATGGTTTCCACCATCTGGTCGAACAGGTGAACCATCTGCGAGCGGCTGGCCTGCAACTTCTCGACGATACGCTTGCGCGCCAAGAGGTGGCCCTTGATCTGTTGCAGGTTCTTGATCTCGACGATCCTGGCGTCGAGCTGCGTGATCTGGCCCTTGAGGTAGGCGTTGCGGTCGTTCTGGTTGTCGATCCGCATGCTGAGCCAGAAGCCCCAAAGCAGCACCAGGACGACCGCGGCGACCGCGGCGACGATCAACTGGGCGAAGAATTCGCGCTTGCGGCGCTCGCGCCGTTCCGCGCGCCATGGCAATAGATTGATCTTGGCCATCAGTCGAAATTCCTCAGGGCCAGGCCGGCGGCGATCATCAGCGCCGGCGCGTCCTGCGCAAGGGTTTGCGCCTGCAGGCGCGGCGACAACGACATGCTGGCGAGCGGATTGGCCACCACGCACGGCACTCCGAGTTGCTCGACCACCATGTCGGCAACCCCCGGGATCGACGCGCAGCCGCCGGCCAGCACGAGCTGGTCGATCTTGCCGAACTCCGAACCCGCGAAGAAGAACTGCAGCAGACGGCTGACCTGCTGCACCATCGCTTCCTTGAAGGGTTCCAGCACCTCGATCTCGTAGGACTCGGGCAGGCCGCCCTGACGCTTGGCGAGCCCAGCTTCCTCGTAGGACATGCCGTAGCGGCGCATCACCTCGTCGGTGAGCTGCTTGCCGCCGAACACCTGTTCGCGCGAATAGATGGTGCGCTGGTTCTTGAGCACCGACAGCGTGATCATCGTCGCGCCCACGTCGACCAGCGCCACCAGCGCATCGCGCGGCACCGACAACTGGTCGGCGATCAGGCGGAACGCGTTCTCCATCGCGAACACCTCGACGTCGATCACCCGTGCGGTGAGCCCGCCGAGGTCGAGCGCCGCGACCCGCATGTCGACGTTTTCGGTGCGCGATGCCGCGAGCAGCAACTGCACCATCTCGGGGTTGTCCTTGACCGGACCGATCGTCTCGAAGTCGAGGCTGACCTCCTCGATCGGGTACGGAATGTACTGGTTGGCTTCGACCTGCACCTGGCCTTCGAGGTCATCTTCGGAAAGGTCCGCCGGCATCGGGATCACCTTGGTGATCACCGCGGAACCTGCGACCGCCGCGGACGCGTACTTGGTCCGCACGCCCGAACGTTGCACCGCGCGCCGGATCGCGTCGCCGACCGCCTCGACGTCGACGATGTTCTTCTCGACCACGGCGTTGGGCGGCAGCGGCTCGACCGCGTAATGCTCGACGCGGTAGCGCGAACCGGCCTGGGTCAACTGCAGCAACTTCACGGCGGTCGAGCTGATGTCGACGCCGACGAGGGGCGCAGCATTGGTTGTCAGTAATCCCACTGGAGTTCCCCTTCCCCGTACCCGCTTGCGTCCCGGACCGCGACGCGCCTGCATTAGATAGGAAAGTTAACGAAATATCAATAATGCTGGATAGTGCTCACAAGCTCATGAACTTTCGCGCGTTTTGGCCTGAAATGATGTTCCCGCCAGCGCATTTTTGGTCAGACGTGTGTCACAAATCCGCGAGCCGGTTTGCAGGCGGCGACGAACCCCTTGCGTCCGGTCGCGAACCTCCGGTGATCGCGCGGAGGCGTTCGCGGTCGGCCATCCGGGGCAAATTCCTGCTTGCATGACCCGTGCCATGCGGCGGATCCGCGCACGACGGGACTTGCCTGAAGCGCCGCTGCACGCCACCTCGTCATGGAACCTGCGTGCGCCACGCGCATCTATACTTTCGTGTCCGTCAGGAGCCGGGAATCGAGAATAGAGAATCGGAAAGGCAACAGCCGCGCGCTGTTCCGATTCTCGATTCCCCACTCCCGATTCCCGTTCAACGGCACGTATTCAAGGCACGCCCGCCAGTGTTCCGACCCGCACGCCAGCACATCCCAATCGTCGCACGTTGCCGCACGCTGCGCGCAACGGCCGATCCGAAACCCGCATGAGAATCCTGAAACGACTGGCGCTGATTGCAGGGATCTGCGTGCTGTGCCTGGTGGTGCTGGGCCTGGCCGCGGGCGGCATCACGTACTGGCTGATCGAACCGCGGGTGCCATCGGTCGCGTCGCTCAAGGACGTGCAGATGCAGGTGCCGCTGCGGGTGCTCTCTTCAGACGGCAAGCTGATCGCGGAATTCGGCGAGACGCGGCGCATCCCGGTGCCGATCCAGGACGTGCCGGACAAGCTCCGCGACGCGGTACTGGCCGCCGAAGACGCGGACTTCTATCACCACTCGGCCATCGACATCACCTCGAACGTGCGTGCTGCCATCCAGGTTGCGCTGCACCACGGGCAGAAGGTGCAGGGCGGCTCCACCATCACCCAACAGGTCGCGCGCAACTTCTTCCTGAGCCCGCAGAAGACCTACACCCGCAAGATCACCGAGATCCTGACCTCGTTCCGCATCGAACACGAACTCACCAAGAACCAGATCCTGCAGCTCTACCTCAACAAGATGTTCCTGGGTCACCGCGCCTACGGCGTGGCGGCCGCGGCACAGTATTACTACGGCAAGCAGATCGACCAGTTGACGCTCGCCGAATGCGCGGCGATCGCCTCGAGCTTCCAGTTGCCGTCACTGGTCAATCCCATCGACCACAAGGACCGTCTGATCGCGCGCCGGAACTGGGTACTGGGCCAGATGCTCTCGCACCGTTTCATCGACCGCGCCGAGTACGAGCAGGCGATCGCCGCGCCCGATGACGCGTCGCCGCACGAGCCGCCGGTGCAGGTCGATGCGCCGTATCTTGCGGAAATGGTCCGCCAGTTGGCGCTGCAGAAGCTCGGCAACCGGGCGCTCACCGATGGCTACGTGATTCGCACGACGATCGACAGTCATTTGCAGGCGCTCGCCAACCACGCGTTGCGCAGCCGGCTCGAGGATTACGACCACCGCCATGGTTACCACGGTCCCGAGGCACACCTCGCTCTGCCTCAGCCGGCAACCCCGGAGGCACTCGAGAAAGCCCTCGCCGGATACGGCGACCTGAGCGGATTGTTGCCCGCGATCGTCACGGCGGCCGACGAGAAGTCCGCGACCGCGTACGTGCAGGGCGGCGACGAGGTCAAGCTGTCGGTGACCGACATGAAGTGGGCGCTCGGCTACGCGCGCAAGGCCAAGACCGGCGGCAAGGGTGTGGCCTCGATCCTCCAGCCGGGTGACATCATCCGGGTGCGCGACGTGCCCGACAACACCACGCCCTGGCGTCCCTCGGCTGTTGCCACGGCTGCCACGGGCAAGACGGTCAAGGTCGCCGCCGCCGATCCTCCGCGCCACTGGGAACTCGAGCAGATCCCGGCGGCGCAGGCCGCGATGGTGGTGCTCTCGCCCGACGACGGCGCGGTCGAAGCGCTGGCGGGAGGATTCAATTTCCAGTTGAGCAAGTTCAACCGCGCGACCCAGACCGCACGCCAGCCGGGCTCCAGCTTCAAACCCTTCATCTATTCGGCAGCCTTCAGTCGCGGCTATACGCCCGCATCGATCATCAACGACGCGCCGATTGCACTGCCCGATCCGTCGAAACCCGGCGGCCTGTGGACGCCCCAGAACGACGACGACAAGTTCCGCGGACCGATGCGGTTGCGCGAGGCGCTGGCCCAATCGGTGAACCTGGTGGCGATCCGCCTGCTGGATGCGGTCGGCGTGCGCTACGTGCGCGAATACGCCTCGCGCTTCGGATTCCCGCTCGACGCGATTCCGGCCAACCTGTCGATGGCCCTCGGCACCGCATCGGTGTCGCCCATGGCGATGGCGCGCGCCTATGCCGTATTCGCGAACGGTGGTTTTCTGGTGAACCCGTACTACATCGCCGAAATCGACAACCGCAACGGCAAGGCCATCTACAAGGCCGACCCGGTGCGGGCCTGCCGCAACTGCGAGGCACGCCTGCTCGACGAAGGCAAGACCACCGCTGCGCCGGCGCAGCCGGCCGCCGCCGCGGGTGATCCCGGCGCCATGTCCGACACCGCCAACGCGTTGACCGCGGGCGAATCGAGTGGACCGCTGCTGGCGCCACGCGTGATCGATTCACGCAATGATTTCCTCACCGTCTCGTTGATGCACAGCGTGATCGACGGCCCGCTGGGCACCGGCGCCGCCGCGAAAGCGCTCGGTCGCACGGACCTCGCTGGCAAGACCGGATCGACCAACGACCACCACGACGGCTGGTTCTGCGGCTTCAACGACGACCTCGTCACCACGGTCTGGGTGGGCTTTGACGACTACCGATCGCTCGGCCGCGGCGAGTTCGGCGCCAGGACCGCGCTGCCGATCTGGATGGCCTTCATGGGGCCGGCGCTCGAGGGCAAGCCGGAAGCCAGCCTGCCGATGCCTCCCGGCATCGTCACGGCCACGATCGATCGCACTACCGGGCTTCCCGCGCCGCCCGGCGACACCAACACGATGAGCGAGATCTTCCGCGTCGAGAACCTCGACCGGCTGCGCCAGCAGGCCAAGGAACAGCAGAACCAGGCGCCGGCGTACGACATTTTTTGAGAGCCGGGACTCGGGACTCGGGACTCGGGACTCGGGAGAAGCGTAGCATCCCGGCGTCATTCCGGCGGAAGCATGTCCATGAGCTTGTCGAAGGGGCGAAATCCATTTTGCTGTTCGTGACGAAATAGAGGGATTGACTCGCGCGATCCTTGGCGGTCGCCTGCGGCCGCCTCCGGCGTTCGCGTTTGCAATCCTGCAAACGCAGTCGGGTTCCCTTCCGATGAAGCCAAAAGCGGCCCCGGAATGACGACACCATTGTTGCCCCGAGTCCCGAGTCCCGAGTCCCGAGTCCCGTCGCCGCCTTTGCGCTTTTCTCACGCATTTGCGACACTCACCCCAACGCGGCTACAGGGTGATTTCCATGCGCAAGACCGCCGAGTTTCACCGCATCCATGCAGAAGGC
>JBOHYT010000271.1:0-16066 GCA_050738055.1 Rhodanobacteraceae bacterium | reverse complement strand
GGGTGAGCGCTGTTTGCGAACCCCAACGTTTGATCGACGGTGTTGGGTTTCGCCCGGAGCAAGTCCGGGCTCAACCCAACCTACGGACTGAGTCGCGTAAAATGAGTCCTTGAGTCTCGAACCTTGTTTGGGGTTCGTTGACGCTCGCCAACTCGCGTACGACATGCTCGATACTTCAAGGGCAAGGTAATGAACGTTCTGCGCGGATTGTTGATTGCGTGCGCGGCGGCAGCACGTAGCACGTAGCAGGTAGGTTGGGGTGAGGCACGAACCCCAACGGTGCTATTCCGAAGCGTTGGGGTTCGCAAACAGCGCTCACCCCAACCTACGAATTTCCAATGGCCGCCAGCATCGCCTCGGCGCCCGACACCCGGAACTCGCCGGGCGCCTCGACGTGCAGCAGCTTGACTACGCCGTCCTCGGCATACAGCGCGAAGCGCTTCGAGCGCAGGCCCATGCCGAACCGCGTGGAATCCATATCGAGGCCGAGCGCGCGCGCGAAATCGCCGTTGCCGTCGGCCAGCATCCACATTCCATCCGGCACGCCGCGATGCTCGGCCCAGGCCTTCATCACGAAGGCGTCGTTGACGGCCATGCACGCAACGTCGATGCCGCGCCTCTTGAAATCCTCGTAATGCGCGACGTAGCCGGGCAGGTGCTTTTCAGAGCACGTGGGTGTGAACGCGCCGGGTACCGAGAACAGCACGACTTTCTTGCCCCGGAACACGTCGTCGGTCGTCAATTGCTGCACGCCGTCCCGCAATACGGCGAAAGTGGCGGCGGGGATGCGGTCGCCGATCTGGATGGTCACGGCCGGCTCCGGGTGGCTGGGAAGCGCTCCATGCTAGCGCCGTTCGCTTGCCTCCGCAGCCTTGAATCCCTCGCGCCGGCCCTTATTTCTGTCGACAAGCGGCCGATCCGACGGCCATCCCAATCGAGGAACAGAGCGATGAACATCACCCATTACCCCCGCCCCTGGGGCGCGCGTTATCCGTTGCAGGAGAATTTCCGGCAACTGCTGGACCAGTTTTTCCAGCCCGATGAATCCGCGGATCAGTCCGACGTCGTGACCAGCCAGTGGGCGCCACGCGTTGATATCCGCGAGGAAGACCAGCGCTTCGTGATCGAGGCCGACATCCCGGGCGTCGATCCCAAGGACATCGAGATCAACATGGACAAGGGCGTGCTGTCGATCCGCGGCGAGCGCAGGTCCGAAAACAGGACCGAGGAAGGTGACAGAACCCGCAGGTTCACCCGCGTCGAACGTTCGCACGGCGTGTTTTACCGGCGCTTCGCGCTGCCGGACAGCGCCAACCCCGACGGCATCAGCGCGACCGGAAAGCACGGCGTGCTGGAAATCGACATCCCGAAGAAACCGGAAACCACGCCGCGCAAGATCGACATCAAGACCGGCGAGTGATCCGGCAGCGGCGAGAGCCACCTCCGGCCGATGCGCCATAATCGGAGCCCGCGGCGGAGCGATTCGTCGCGGGCTCTTGTCCTATCGCGGGAGGCTTGATGGAGTTCCAGGATTACTACGACACGCTCGGCGTCAAGGCCGGCGCGGGCGACGACGAGATCAAGGCGGCCTACCGCAAGCTCGCCCGCAAATACCATCCGGACAAGAACAAGGAAGCCGGCGCCGAGGACAAGTTCAAGGCCGTAAGCGAGGCCTACGAAGTCCTGCATGACAAGCAGAAGCGCGCCGCCTACGACAACCTGCGTGCAGGCGGTTACCGCGGTGGCGACCAGTTCCGGCCGCCGCCGGGCTGGCAGCAGCAGGCGCCGGGCGGGTTCGAGTTTCGCAGTTCGGGTCCCGGTGGGTTCCACGGCGGCGATGCCGCCGGGTTCAGCGATTTCTTCGAGTCGTTGTTCGGCGGGCGCGCGGCTGGTGCACGCGCGCAACACGGTCCGTTGCGCGGCAACGACGTGCGCGCGACGGTCGAGATCGACCTGCGCACCGCCTACGCGGGTGGCAAGCAGCGGCTCGGCCTGCGCGACGCAGCCGGCGAGCGCACCCTCGAAGTGAACATTCCGGCCGGCATCGTACCCGGCAAGGTCATCCGGCTGGCAGGGCAGGGCGAGTCCGGCTACAACGGCGGTCCTTCCGGTGACCTGCTGCTGGAAATACAGCTTCGCGACGATCCGCAGTTCCGGCTGCACGGCCGCGACATCGAGGTCGAAGTACCGGTGTCGCCATGGGAAGCGGCGTTGGGCGCGAAGGTGCCGGTGCCGACGTTGGGCGGCCACGTCGAACTGAAGATTCCGGCGGGCTCGCGCAGCGGGCGCAAGCTGCGCCTGAAGGGGCGCGGGATGCCGGGACGCACGCCGGGCGACCAGATCGTGACGTTGTCGATCCGGATTCCGCCCGCGGACAGCGGCAAAGCCAGGGATGCCTACGCGGCGTTCGAGAAGGCTTTCAAGGGGTTCGACCCGCGCGGGTAGGCGCGGTGGTAGGAGCGGCGGCAGCCGCGACCGTTGCACGTGGTAGGAGCGGCGGAAGCCGCGACGGGTTCTGCGATCGGGCCTTCCGGCCCTGCTACCGGCCCTCCTACCGGCCCTCCTACCGGCCCGCGTACCTCGCCAGGGCTTCATCCAGGACTCGGGTCAGGTCCGCCTCGTTCACCGGTTTGGTGACGTAGGCTTTGGCACCCTGGCGCATGCCCCAGACCTTGTCGGTGTCCTGATCCTTGGTGGTAACGAGCACCACGGGAATGTGCGAGGTGCTCGGGTCTTTCGAGATGGCGCGGGTTGCCTGGAAGCCATTCAAATTCGGCATCACCACGTCCATCAGGACGAGGTCGGGCTTTTCACGCTTGGCGGCCTCCACGGCGGCGGCACCATCCACGGCGGTCAAGGTCTGGTGGCCCAGCTTTTCCACCAGGCGTCTCAAGCCCTCCAGTTGGGAGGGAGAATCATCGACGACCAGGATGCGTGACATGCGCAACTCCCCGCAACGGTTACCGGCATTGTAGGGAACCGGTGGCCGCTGCGCCACGCTCGAACCGGCATTCGGCGAGCGCGTCGCCGCGCCCGGTTCGAGAAGCAAATCCGCCTTTTGCGTCAACGCCTTGTGCGCGCTTGTCGAGGTCGGCCCGATCACGCAGAAGCGCCGATCCGGACGAGGGTTCGTCCGAACGAGCGGCCCTGCAGCATGGTATCGAACACGGGCGGCAACCCATCCAGCGTGATCTCGTCCGTGCAGATCGCGTCCAGGTGCCCCGGCTTCCAGTCGCTCGCCAGGCGCCGCCAGATCTCTTCGCGGATGTCGCGCGCGGTGCCGGCCGAGGCGATCCCGAGCAGACTGACCCCGCGGATGATGAAGGGCATCACCGTCGTGTCGAGCTTGCTGTCGGCCGCAAGGCCGATGCTGGCGACGTTGCCGTACGCCTGCGTGCAGGCCAGCAATTGCGCGAGCCATTTGCCGCCCGCACTGTCCACCGCGCCGCCGAAGCGCACCTGCTCCAATGGTTTGTTTCCCAACGCGTGGTTGCCGAGGTTCAGCCCGCGGCGGTCCAGCACCTGCTTTGCACCGAGTGTCCGGAGGAAATCGGAGTGATCGGGCTTGCCGCTGATCGCGTGCACCTCGAAACCTGCCCGCGCGAAGATGTCCGTCGCGAGCATCCCGACGCCACCGGTTGCGCCAGTGACCGCGATCGGTCCGAGCCCGGGGGATTGCCGGTTGTCGCGCATCCGCAGCAGCGCGAGTGCAGCGGTGAATCCGGCCGTGCCGAGGATCATGCTTTCGCGCAGCGTGAGTCCTCGTGGTAGCGGGATCGTCCATTCGGATTTCAGCCGCGCGTATTCCGCGTAGCCGCCGTCACGCGTTTCCGAAAGCCCGCAACCGGTGCACAGTACCGCATCGCCTTCCTTGAACGCCGGGTTGCTCGATTCGACCACGTGACCCGCGACGTCGATGCCACCGTTCAGCGGGGACTTGCGCAGGATCTTGCCTTTGCCGGTGCCCGCCAGCGCGTCCTTGTAGTTGACCGACGAATATTCGGTTCGGATCAACACCTCGCCCGTTGACAGATCATCCGCGCGCATCGACTCGATGCCGGCGCGGTAGCCGGCGTCGTCGTTGTGGATGCGGAAGGCGCGGAAGCTCCGGGTGGACATCAGCGTAGAGCCAATGGTCCGCGAATAAACGCAAATAAACGCGAATACATGTGGACAGGGCCGGCTTTGAAGTATTTGCGTCGATTCGCGTTCATTCGCGGACTGTCGTCAGTTGGCCTTGTTCAGCGACCGCTTTTCGACCGAGAGCGCCGCTTCGTGCACGACCTCGCTCAAGGTCGGGTGCGCGTGGACGATGCGGGCCAAGTCTTCCGACGAGCCCTTGAACTCCATCGCGACCACGGCTTCGGCGATCAATTCCGATACGACGGGACCGCACATGTGCACGCCGAGGATGCGGTCGGTTTCCGCGTGCGCAATGACCTTCACGAGGCCCGCCGGTTCGTTCATGGCCACGGCGCGCCCGTTGGCGGCGAACGGGAAGCTGCCGGTCTTGTACGGGATGCCTTCGTCCTTGCATTGCTTCTCGGTCTTGCCGGACCAGGCGATCTCGGGTTCGGTGTAGATGACCCACGGGATCACGCCGTAATCGACGTGGCCGGACTTGCCGGCGATCAGCTCGGCGACCATCACGCCTTCTTCCTCGCCCTTGTGTGCCAGCATCGCGCCGCGCACGCAGTCGCCGATCGCCCACACGCCATCGACACCGGTCCAGCAATGCTCGTCGACCTCGATGCGGCCGCGCTCGTCGGTCCTGACACCGGTGCCGTCGCCGAGAAGACCCTGCGTATAGGCACGCCGCCCCACCGCGACCAGCAACTTCTCGACGGTGATCTTGTGTTCGCCGTCCTTGTCGGAGTAGGTGACCTCCACGGCCGATTCTTTGTTTGATGTCTTTTTGACCTCGGCGTTGCCGACCTTGGCGCCGAGGTGGATGTCGAGACCCTGTTTCTTGAACTCGCGCGCGGCGGCCTTGGCGATGTCGGGGTCCGCGGCGCCAAGGAAATCCGGCAACGCTTCCAAGATCGTGACTTCCGCTCCAAGACGTTTCCACACCGAGCCGAGTTCGAGGCCGACCACGCCGGCACCAATCACGCCGAGGCGTTTCGGCACCTTGTCGAGATCCAGCGCACCGACGTTGTCGATGAAGTGCTTGCCGTCGAACTTCGCGAACGGCAGCTCGATCGGTACCGAGCCGGTTGCGAGGATCACGTTGGCAGCCTTGAGCGTCTGCTTGTTGCCATCCTCGCCTGTCACCTCGACCTCGTTGCCCTCGCTTTTGTCATCGCGGAGCAACTTTCCGGTGCCGAACAACGGCGTGACCTTGTTGGCCTTGAACAGCATCCCGACGCCGCCGGTGAACTGCTTGACGATCTTGTCCTTGCGGCCAATGAACGTTTTCATGTCCACCTTGGCGTTCTCGACGCTGATGCCGTGCGTCGGAAGGTTGTGCTGAAGTCCCCAGAACTGTTTGGAGGAGTCCAGCAACGCCTTCGACGGGATGCAGCCGACGTTGAGGCAGGTGCCGCCCAGCGCGGCCTTGCCGTCCTTGCCCTTGAATGCGTCGACGCAGGCGACTTTGAGGCCAAGCTGCGCAGCGCGGATCGCGCAGATGTAACCGGCCGGCCCCGCGCCGATCACGATGAGGTCGAATTGGTTGTCAGGCATGGAGATTCCCTGAAGTCGTGGATTCCCTCCCCTTCAAGGGGAGGGTTAGGGTAGGGATGGTTTGCGCAAGCAGAGAGTTCGGTTCAACACCATCCCCAACCCGGCCTTCCCCTTGAAGGGGAAGGAGAAAAGCCGCAGCCCCGTACGGTACCGTCACAGGCCGAGCAACATTCGATGCGGGTTCTCGAGCTGGTTCTTGATGTCGACCAGAAACAGCACCGCGTCCTTGCCGTCGACGACCCGGTGGTCGTAGCTGATCGCGATGTACATCATCGGTGCGGCGACCACTTGCCCGTTCTCGACCACGGCGCGTTCCTTGATGGTGTGCATGCCCAGGATGCCGCTCTGTGGCGGGTTCACGATCGGCGTGGAGAACAACGAGCCGAAGGTACCGCCGTTGGTGATCGTGAAGGTGCCGCCTTGCAGGTCATCCAGCGTCAAACCACCTTCGCGCGCCTTCTTCGCGAAGTTCGCGATGGCCTTTTCGATGTCGGCAAAGCCCATGTCCTGCGCGTCGCGCAGCACCGGGGTCACCAGTCCGCGCTCGGTCGAGACCGCGATCGAAATGTCCTGGTAACCGTGGTAGATGATGTCGTTGCCGTCCACCGACGCGTTCACGACCGGGTAGCGCTTCAGCGCCTCGCAGGCGGCCTTGACGAAGAAACTCATGTAGCCGAGCTTGATCCCGTTGGCTTTCTCGAACTGTTCGCCGAGCTGCTTGCGCATCGCGACCACTTTGGCAAGGTTGACTTCGTTGGACGAAGTCAACATCGCGATGGAGTTCTTCGACTGCATCAGACGTTCCGCGATGCGCGCACGCATGCGCGTCATGGGGACGCGTTCTTCGGGGCGGGGGCCGGAAGAACCGGGACTCGGGACTCCGGCTTTACCGGGACTCGGGGCTCGGGACTCGGGTTGAGAGCCGGGACCCGGGACCCGGGACTCGGGTTGAGAGCCGGAACCCGGGACTCGGGACTCGGGACTCGGCTGGGCGGCGGCGCCCTTTGAGTACTTCACCAAGTCTTCCTTGGTGATCTGACCCCCGCGGCCGGTGCCGGTTACCTGGGATACCTCGATTTTTTCTTCATCCGCCAAACGGCGTGCAGATGGCGACAGGTTGGCGGTTTCGGCGTTTGCGAGTCCCGAGTCCCGAGTCCCGAGTCCCGGTTTGGCCGGTTCTTGCTGCGCAGTCCCCGATTCCTTCGTACCCGCTTTCCCGAGTCCCGAGTCCCGAGTCCCGAGTCCCGCGGCGGCGGCCTTGTCGTCCCCCTTCTCTTGGCCTTCCGCGGCCTTGGTCGGCTCCGCTGCCGCCGCATCCTCGAGCACCGCGATCACGTCTTCGCTGTTGACGGTGTCACCGGTCTGATGGCGGATTTCCTTGAGCACGCCGTCGGCCGGCGCCGGTACTTCCAGCACCACCTTGTCGGTTTCCAGATCCACCAGGTTCTCGTCGCGCTTCACCGCTTCGCCCGGCTGCTTGTGCCACGCGGCGATCGTGGCGTCACTGACGGATTCGGGAAGTACCGGAACTTTAACTTCGATGGCCATTGGGAATCCTTGTTGGCGTCTCGTGTTTCAGATGCAACTGATTTGAAAAGCCCTCCCCTTCAAGGGGAGGGTGGCGCGCAGCGCCGTGTGGGGATGGTTTGCACCAGAGCGTTGCGCGTACACCATCCCCCTCCCGGCCTCCCCCTTGAAGGGGGAGGAGTACAGCCCTGCGCTGCGCTGAATGTTCATTCCAGCGAATGGTTGTCGCCGGCTGTTTCGACGAGTGCCTGCTGCACCAGTGCACGCTGTTCCGCGACGTGCGTGTTGTGGCGACCGCATGCCGGCGCGGGCGAGCGCAGCCGGCCGGCGTAGTGCAGGCTGTGATGACCGTCCGCGCAGGCCTGCAGATGGTGGCGGATCTGGAACCACGCACCCTGGTTCTGCGGCTCTTCCTGGCACCAGATCACTTCCTTCGAGGCCGGGTACTTGTCGAGCTCCGCTGAGACTTCGATGCGCGGGAACGGATAGAGCTGTTCGACGCGCACGATCGCGACGTCGCTGATCTTCTGTTTTTCGGCTTCCTCGAACAGGTCGTAGTACACCTTGCCAGAGCACAGCACCACGCGCTTGACTTTCTTCGCATTCCGGATGCGCTGGTCCGGAATCACGAGATGGAAATGGCCGTTCTCAAGATCGTCGAGCGACGACACCGCGAGCTTGTGGCGCAGCAGCGACTTGGGCGTCAGCGCGATCAGCGGCTTCCTTGCATCGCGCAGCATCTGCCGGCGCAGCAGATGGAACATCTGCGCGGGCGTCGTGGGCACACAGACCTGCATGTTGTCCAGCGCGCACAGTTGCAGATAACGCTCGAGGCGCGCCGAGGAATGTTCCGGCCCCTGGCCTTCGTAGCCGTGCGGCAGCAGCAGCACCAGGCCACACAGGCGTCCCCATTTCGCCTCGCCCGAAGAGATGAACTGGTCGATCACGACCTGCGCGCCGTTGGCGAAGTCGCCGAATTGCGCCTCCCAGACCACCAGCGTGTCGGGGTCCGCAGTCGCGAAGCCGTACTCGAACGCCATCACCGCCAGTTCCGACAGCAGCGAATCGATCACTTCGACCGCGACGTCCTCGCGCACGTGGGCGAGCGGCGTGTAGACGTTGCCGGTCTTCTGATCGTGGAGTTCGGCGTGGCGGTGGAAAAACGTCCCGCGCGGCGTGTCCTGGCCGACCAGCCGAAGGCCGCAGCCCTCGTCGATCAGCGTCGCGTACGCGAGGTTTTCGGCGTAGCCCCAATCGAGCGGCAGTTCGCCCTCGGCCATCTTGCGACGGTCGTCGTAGATCTTGGCGACGCGCGATTGGAGGGTGACGTTTTCCGGCCACACCAGGATCCGCGCCGCGAGTTCGTTCAGGCGCTTGCGCGCAACACCGGTGTCGACCGGCTGGTCCAGCGTGCCATGCGCGAACCGCGTCCAGTCCACCTGGAATTTCTGGGTGCCCGGAGGCGCGAGTTCGGTGACCGGCTTGCCGGCGTCGAGCTTGGCGCGATACTCATCGAACAGTTTTTTGGCGTAGTCTTCCGCGATCAAACCGCGTTCGGCCAGCGTCCTTGCATAGATCTCCCTGGTCGGCTTGAGCTGCTTGATCACGTCGTACATCACTGGCTGCGTCGCGGACGGCTCGTCGGCCTCGTTGTGGCCGTGCCGGCGGTAGCACACGAGGTCGACGACCACGTCCTTGTGGAACTGCTGGCGGAATTCGAACGCAAGGCGCGCGCACTGCAGCACCGCTTCGGCATCATCGCCGTTCACGTGCAGCACCGGCGCATTCACCATCTTGGCGACGTCCGTGCAATACAGCGTGCTGCGGCCATCCTCGGCGTCGGTGGTGAAGCCGATCTGGTTGTTGATGACGACGTGGACGGTGCCGCCGACGCCGAATCCGCGCGTCCGCGACATGTTCAGAAGCTCCATGTTGACGCCCTGGCCCGACAGCGCTGCGTCGCCGTGGATCAGCACCGGCAGCACGTGTTCGTGCGAGCCGTCGTGGGCACGGATCTGACGCGCTCGCACCGAGCCTTCCACCACCGGGTTGACGATTTCCAGATGCGACGGGTTGAACGCCAATGCAACGTGGATGTTGCCGGCCGGCGCGTCGATGTCCGCCGAGAAACCCAGGTGGTATTTGACGTCGCCCGAGTACGCGGGATCGTCGGGTTGCTCCTGCTTGCCCTCGAATTCCGCAAACAATTGCTGCGGCGGCTTGCCGAGGATGTTGACCAGCACGTTGAGGCGGCCGCGATGGGCCATGCCGATCACCAGTTCGTGCACGCCGTCATTGGCGGCGCGACGCACCAAGTCGTCCAGCAGCGGAATCAGCGAATCGCCGCCCTCCAGCGAAAAGCGCTTCTGGCCCACATACTTGGTGTGCAGGTAGCGTTCCAGGCCGTCGGCGGCGGTCAGCTTCATCAGCACGCGCAGGCGGGCATCGTCGTCGAGGCCGGCATCGCCGCTGGCCTGCTCCAGCCGATCGTAGATCCAGCGCCGCTGGGTGTGGTCGCTGATGTGCATGAACTCGGCGCCGATGCTGCCGACGTAGGTGCGCCGCAGGCGTTCGCGCAGGTCGCCGAGACGCATCCGTTTGCCACCACCGGCAAAGGTGCCGCAGTCGAATTCGGTGCCGAGATCGGCGTCGGACAGGCCGTGAAAGGGCAAGTCGAGGTCCGGCGCCGGCCGCTTTGGCGCGATCGCGAGCGGATCGAGGTCGGCGGCGAGATGGCCGCGCGAGCGATACGCGGTCAGGAACCGCAGCACTCCGGCCTGCTTGCGCGCGTGGACGTCGTCGATCGGCGCACGCCGCGTGCCGTCGCGGGCCTGCGCCGCCACGATGCGCGCGATGGCGTCCGAATGCGGGACGTCGCCCGGGCGATGGATGCTCTGGAACCAGGTGCGCCACCCGGATGATACCGATTGCGGGTCGCGCAGCCAGTCTTCGTACAACTGGTCCAGCCAGGCAGCATTGCCGCCGCCGAACTGGGAGGTATCCGCCAATTGCTGCAACAAACTGCCGCCGTCGCTCACGATGGTCACCACGGAAAGGGTTGGACGCGGCCGCAAGAAAGGTCGCGACTTGTCTGCAAACACCGAATTATAACGGTTTCATGCTGCACTGCGGGATTCCGCGCCGCCCACAAGCTCCGATTCAGCTCGCAGGGCGGGTCTCGACCCGCCGGGAATGGTGCCGGGACTGGCGGGGCAAGACCCGCCCTACACCAGATGCGATTCAGCTCGCAGGGCGGGTCTCGACCCGCCCGGAAATGGTGCCGCGAATGGCGGCTCAAGACCCGCCCTACACCAGATGCGGTTCAGCGCTTCGTAGGGCGGGTCTCGACCCGCCGGGAATGGTGCAGGGACTGGCGGGGCAAGACCCGCCGTACACGAGATGCGATTCAGATACCCAGGGCGCGCAGTTCCGGCCAGGGTTCCGAGCGGTTCCACACGCTCTCGAATAATCGCATCAGCTCCGCGTGACGGCCCGGCGCCCAAGTCGAACCCCGCGCGACCATCTGGTGTTCGATCGGCCGGAATAGATAGCCCTCGGTATCCACGCACATGAACGCGGAAGGGAAATTCAGGTCGGCCGGGTCGACCGGGCGGCGGATCTCGATCACGCTGGACATGCGTTGCGCCAGTTGGAGCAGCCGCGTGCCCTCGTTGAGCGCCCGGGTGAGGTCCTGCGCGATCATCCGGAGCGACGCGCCACGTCCCGAGATGGCCAGCCGCCGGAGTTCGACCAGGCACGCGGTGTCGTTGAGCAGTATCGGGTGCAGTTCGCGCACCAGCACGCACATGCTGTGCCGCGCCCGCGACAGCAAGGTCTTGGTGACCGCGATCAGCTCCTCGCGGGTGGTGGCCTGCAGAAGCACCGGTTCGGGCGCTGCCGGCGGTAGCGGACGCTCCGGCTGTGCGCGTGGGGCGAGCTTGCGCCGCATGCGCACGTGCGCGATCCCGGCTTCCTCGAACTCTTCGCCCTGTTCCTCGAAGCCGTGCCGCTGGTAGAAGTGCACGGCGTCACGCTGCGCGTGCGCGTCCGCGGTTTCGAGATTGCGCGCCCCCGCGAGGTCGACCAGTGTGTGCAGCAGCATCGTGCCGACCCCGCGCCCCCGCCAGTCGTGCAGCACCGCCATTCGGGCGATGCGTCCGGTGACCGAAGATCGGCCGTCCTGGCCCGCCTCGACGGCGCGAGGCCGACGCATGTCCGGCCCCACCTCTGCCCAACCGGATAGGACCCCATCGGGTTCTCGCACGAGCCAGCCGGGGTCCGCGTCGCCGACCGTGAGGCGCCCCGTTCCGATCGGAGTTCCATCTTCCGCGCGTGCCAGAACGTGGATGGATCGCGGGTCGTCGTCGTCGCGATCGAGTTCGAGCGGAACCTGCTGTTCGAGGACGAACACCTCGTCACGGACGGCAAGCAATGCCTCGCGCTCGGCGGCGTTCGCCCAGTCGCACACTTCGACGTGGAAGCCGGCTGGTATTGCCATGCCTTGCTGCCCCCTCCGGGCACTCGGCTAGGTGCAAGTCGTTCCCGGATTGTACGCGGGTTCAGCGTCGACGATATGTGATGTGGCCGGCATCGATGAGCGCGGCCAACAACGCGACGCCTCGAGGCCGTTGCGGCAACTTCGCGAGCTCTGCGCCATCGAACACGGGTTTGTCGGACGCAAGTTCCCGCGCCCACGCGATGGGTGCGTCGAATATGCTGCCTGCGGCGTACAGCCGCGCGCCGCGGCCGTGGCGCCGCCAGGCGAAGCGGCTCCACGGGTCGCGTTGCAGGATCGAGCGGGGCAAGCGTGTCGCGAGGGTTGCGCGGTCGATCGGCCGCTTGCGCGGCACCGTCGTTGGCACAGAGCGGTAACGCGTGACGAAGCTGCCGAACCAGTCGGCGAAGGAGTCGTCGTCGAGCGCCGCGGCGATCGGGCCGAGCGTGCGGCGTGCACGCCGCAGCGCGTCATCGTCGATTTCCCCGGGCGCCGCTGCCGGGGCGAGATCCGGATCGGCGTAGCGCTGCGTTTCGGGCATTCGTTCCGCCAGGTGCGCAGTGAAGTCGAGCAGCAATTCCGCGGCCGCGGGTGCGCGCATGCCGATCGAAAACGTCATGCATTCGCCGATCGCGACGCCATCGTGCGGTACGCCCGGCGGCAGGTACAGCATGTCGCCGGGGTCGAGCGTCCACGCGTGGCTCGGATGGAATTGGCGCAGCAGTTTCAGTTCCACGTTTTCGCGGAACGCGGTCGGAGGATCGGGGCGGTTGTCGATGGCCCAGCGCCGCTGGCCGAGGCCCTGCAGCAGGAACACGTCGTAGTGGTCGACGTGCGCGCCGACGCCGCCCTGGTCGCTCGCGTAGCTCACCATCACATCGTCGATCCGCCAGCTCGGGATGAAGGCGAATGCATCCAGCAGCGCCGCGGTGTCGGCGTGCCACTTGTCGACGTCCTGGACCAGCAGCGTCCAGTGCGATTTGGGAAGATTGGCGAACGTGCCGTCATCGAACGGACCGGTTCGCACCTGCCAGCGATCGCTCGGTGATTCGACGGCTCCTTTCTTGTTGCCGTCATTCCGGACGCCGCGCAGCCGCGATCCGGAATCCATTTTGTCTTTTGATGAAGCCGTTGTGCGCGTGACGATCCGTGCCAGCGCGCCGTCCATGCACGCGAGGCCTGCCAGGTCGTCCGGCATCAGGGGTGGAGTGAAATCCGGAAAGGCTCCGCGCACCAGCAGTGGTCGCTTTTGCCAGTAATCGCGCAGAAAGCGCACTGGCGGCATTCCCAGCGCCTGTCGCCGCCCGGCGTGGACCTCGATCGGAAAACGCGTCCGCGCCATCGGATCAGATGTCGCGCGCGAGCTCGGCGGCGAGGCCGGTATAGGCGTCCGGCGTCAATGCGAGCAGGCGTTGCTTCGCATCGGGCGGCAGATCGAGCGCGGCGATGAACTCGCGCAGCGACGCGCGGGTGATGCCCTTGCCACGCGTCAAGGCCTTCAATTGCTCGTACGGTTCGGGCAGGCCGTGGCGGCGCATCACCGTCTGGATCGCTTCGGCCAGCACTTCCCACGCGTGATCGAGATCGGCGCGGATTCGTTCCGGATTCACCTCCAGCTTGTCGAGGCCGCGATCGAGCGACGCGAAGCCGACCATCGCATGACCGAAGGCTTCGCCCAGCGCGCGCAGGACGGTCGAATCGGTCAGGTCGCGCTGCCAGCGGCTGATCGGAAGCTTTTCGCTGAAATGGCCGAGCAATGCGTTGGCGACGCCGAAATTGCCTTCGGCGTTTTCGAAGTCGATCGGATTGACCTTGTGCGGCATGGTCGAGGAACCGACTTCGCCCGGTTCCAGTTTCTGCCGGAAGTAGCCGAGCGAGATGTAGCCCCAGACGTCGCGCGCGAGATCGATCAGGATGGTATCGATGCGGCGCTGCACGTCGCACAATTCCGCGATCGCATCGTGCGGTTCGATCTGGGTCGTGTATTCGCTCCAGTGAAGGCCCAGCGATTCCACGAAGCGTTTCGAAAACGCACGCCAGTCGACGTCGGGATACGCGATCGCGTGCGCGTTGAAATTGCCGACCGCACCGTTGATCTTGCCAGGAATGGAAATCGCCGCCAGTTGGCCGCGCTGGCGCGCGAGCCTCGCCACCACGTTGGCGATTTCCTTGCCGAGCGTGGTCGGCGAGGCGGTCTGGCCGTGGGTGCGCGAAAGCATCGGCAGTTCCGCGTTGGCGTGCGCCAGGTCGCGCAGTTTCACAACGACGCCATCCAGTGCCGGCAGCAGCACGCCATCGCGCGCATCACGCAGCATCAACGCGTAGGCGAGATTGTTGATGTCCTCGCTGGTGCAGGCGAAATGCACGAATTCCCTGGCCTGCGCAAGCTCGGCGTCGTCGCCGATCTTCTGCTTGATGAAGTATTCGATCGCCTTGACGTCGTGGTTGGTGATCTTCTCGATCGCCTTGACCGCTGCTGCGTCCTCGACCGAAAAACCTTCCGCGATCGTTTGCAGCCGTGCGCGTGCCGCGGCGGGAAACCGCGGCAACTCAACGATGCCGGGCGCGTCCGACAACGCGATCAACCACGCGATTTCGACCTGCACGCGCCGATGCATCAAGCCGCATTCGCTGAAGATCGGCCGCAACGCTTCGACCTTCGAAGCATAGCGACCGTCCAGCGGCGACAGCGCGGTGAGGGGGTCCGATTGCATGGCGGGTCCGTGGCGATCGCAAGCGCGCCATTGTAGCGAACCGGAAACGGAGAGAAAGAGCTTTGCCACAGATCAACACGGATGAACACGGATAGAGCAACAATGCTCTCGCTTGATCCGCTTGTATCCGTGTCAATCCGTGTCAAAAGGCTCTTTTACCCAAAGCACGCGTCCCGCAGCCGCTACAATTCACGGTTTCTTTGACGATGGAACCCACATGGCCACCTTTCGCATGGAACACGACAGCATGGGCGAATTGAAGGTACCCGCCGACGCGCTGTGGGGCGCGCAGACCCAGCGCGCGGTCGACAATTTTCCGATCTCCGGGTTGACGCTGCCGCGCGATTTCCTCCGCGCGCTGGGCCTGATCAAGGTTGCGGCCGCCGACGCCAATTTGAAGCTACGGCACCTGAAGCCGATGCAGGCTTCCGCGATCCGCAAGGCGGCGCAGCGGGTCGCGGACGGCGAGTTCGACGCGCATTTTCCGATCGACATCTTCCAGACGGGTTCCGGCACCTCGAGCAACATGAATGCCAACGAGGTGATCGCGCACATTGCCACGACGGGTTCGCGGTCGAAGATCCATCCCAACGATCACGTCAATTACGGGCAGAGTTCCAACGACGTGATGCCGACCGCGATCCACGTCAGCGCCGCGCTGGCCACGCAAGAGCAGTTGCTGCCGGCGCTCAGGCATCTGAAGAAAACCATCGACACGCGCGCGCGCGAGCTGAAGAACGTCGCCAAGAATGGCCGCACGCATCTGATGGACGCGATGCCGGTGACCTTCGGACAGGAACTGTCGGGCTGGGCGGCCCAGATCGGTTCGGGTATTGCGCGCATCGAGGATGCAGGCAAGCGCATGCGCCGGCTGCCTCAGGGCGGCACCGCGGTGGGCACCGGGATCAACGCGGACCCGAAATTCGCCAAGGCGTTTTGTACGGAGCTGTCGAAGGCGACCGGCGTGAAGTTCACTTCGATGGACACCTTCTTCGAGGGCATGGCCTCGCAGGATGCCGCGGTGGAGTTGTCCGGCCAGTTGAAGACCCTGGCGTGCTCGTTGATGAAGATCAGCAACGATTTGCGCTGGATGAATTCTGGGCCGCTGGCGGGCCTTGGTGAAATTGAGCTGGTTGCGTTGCAGCCGGGTTCGTCGATCATGCCGGGCAAGGTCAACCCGGTGATACCGGAAGCGATGACGATGGTGTGCGCGCAGGTGATCGGCAACGACGCAACGATCACCATTGGCGGTCAGGCCGGCAACTTTCAGTTGAACGTGATGCTGCCGGTGATCGCCTACAACCTGCTGCAGTCGATCGCGATCCTCGCCAACGCTTCGATTCTTCTGGCCGACAAGGCCATCGCCAGCTTCAAAGTCAACAAGAAGCATGTGGACGAAGCGCTGGCGCTGAATCCGATCCTGGTGACCGCGCTGAACCCCGTGATCGGTTACGAGAAGGGCGCCGCGACCGCGAAGAAGGCGTACAAGGAAAAACGCCCGATCCTGGATGTGGCGCTGGACACGACGGGGCTGTCCAGGGCCGAGCTCAAGAAGCTGCTTGATCCGCTGACGCTGACCCGCGGCGGCATCCACGAAAAGTAGATCGGTAGGTTAAGGTGAGCAGTTGTTTGCGAACCCCAACAT
>JBOHYT010000270.1:0-2344 GCA_050738055.1 Rhodanobacteraceae bacterium | reverse complement strand
GGACAGCGTCCCATGCCACAATGCCTCTGGCATTTCTACCGCGGTTTTTAGGGAGGGTTCATCGCCTCAGAAATGTGTGGGCATTGTGGCACGGGACGCTGTCCCGTGATTCGATGGGGATGTCTGGTGCGATTATGTTTTTACGCACCTGGGGTCACGTATGCCACTTCGTTCTTTCTGAAGATTTAACGGTGCGCGCTTCGCGCGCTTTTTTTATGCATGGGACAGCGTCCCATGCCACGATGCCTCGGGCATTTGTGGGGTTGGGGGCGGAAGAGAAGAGGAAGAGGAAGAGTAGCGCGAAACGCGCTTTCCAGCGGAAACGCTCGGGGACTCGCTGGACACGGGCTGGTCAGCCCGTGCCACATAGACGCCGGGCTGATGATCGGCACTCCCAGGGGAAGATCAGGGTTGGGGGGGCGTGGCGCCTTGGAAGGTTGACTGCGTGAGCGTGGCCAGATGGTTGGGGATGAGGCGCGTGCCGGCGGGGTGGTCGGCGGGCGGGGAATCGGCGTCGGGCGGGAGATAGGCGAGCCAGATTTCCTTGGGAAACGTGGCGGTCTTGTCGGGGGTGACGGGGAAGGCGAGGATGATGTTGTCGCCGAAACGGCGGGGCTGTAGATCGGCCAGCGCGGCGCGGGCGGCTTTGTCCGGGTCGGTCGGCGGCGCGGCGGTGCCGGGCTTGCCGGGCTTGCCGGGCGTGGCGGGCTTGGCGGGCGTGGTGGGCAGGAAGAGATCGAGGGATTGGGAGAGCGGGGTGAATTTGCCGTCGGGGGAATAGAGCGCGAGGCCGTTGGCGAGTTGATCGAGGCTGAACTGCTGGCCGAGGCCGGGCGGGGATTTCAGGGTGACTTCGACGAAGGGCAGTTCGGCCACCGAAAGGTCGGGAGCGGGGTGGTCGGTCCAGCGTTTTTCCTTCCAGGAGACGACATCGAGGCGGGTGAGGGCGGTGTGGCTGGGGCGAAAGTAGCCGTGGGTCCAGAGCACCACCAGCAGGATGATGGCGACGTAGAAGAGAATACGGATGACGGTGCCGGCGCGGGAGTAGTACCAGCTCAGCAGGGAGCGGGACCAGTCTTTTGTGGGCGGTGGGGGCGTGGGTTCGGAAGAGGGCGGGGTGGTCATGGGTGGGCCTCCTGGGACGCTTCAAGATTGATTCTGGCGCTGGGTGTCATGGACGATCTGCCGTCCCTCCGGGACTCATTTACCAATTCGGTCGCTCCTATCCCAGCACTGAAGTGCTGGGCAATGATTCTGGCGTCCCGCTGAGCGGGACTCCAAACGCCGGAACGCCTGAACCTTGTCCGGCGCTGCCTTCCCAGCACTGAAGTGCTGGGCAATGATTCTGGCGTCCCGCAGGCGGGAGTCCAAGACAGGGGCAGGCGCATCACCAGTCACGGGTTTGAGGCTCCATTCGGTGGTGGCGGACGGGGCAGGCGGCGAGCGGGGGCATCAGTCGAGGGTTTTGGGGACCGACTGGAGGACTTTGGCGACGACGTCGTCGGTCTGGATGCCTTCGGCTTCGGCTTCGAAGTTGAGAATCAGGCGGTGGCGGAGGACGGCGGGGGCCATGGTCAGAATATCTTCGTGGGCGATGTTGTAGCGGCCGTCGAGCAGGGCTTGGACTTTGCCGGCCATGACGAGGGCTTGGGCGGCGCGCGGGCTGGCGCCGAAGCGGATGAACTTGTTGGCGGCCTCGGTGGCCAGTTCGCCGCCGGGATGGGTGCCCATGACCAGGCGGACGGCGAAGTCTTTGAGATGCGGCGCCATGAGGACTTCGCGCACCAGTTGGCGGGCGGCGAGGATGGCGCTGCCGTCGATGACTTTGGTGCAATCGACGTGTTTGCCTTCGGTGGTGCGGGTGAGAACTTCGGTGAGTTCGGCGCGGTTGGAATATTTGACGAGGAGTTTGAACATGAAGCGATCGAGCTGGGCTTCGGGCAGGGGATAGGTGCCTTCCATTTCGAGCGGGTTCTGGGTGGCGAGGACGAAGAAGGGCTCTTCCATGGTGTATTGCTGACCGGAGGCGGTGACGGTGTGTTCCTGCATGACTTCGAGCATGGCGGACTGGGTTTTGGGGGTGGCGCGGTTGATTTCGTCGGCGAGCACGATCTGGGCGAAGACCGGCCCGGGCATGAACTTGATGGTGCGTCCGTGGCCGCCTTCTTCTTCGACGACGACGTTGGTGCCGACGATGTCGGCGGGCATGAGGTCGGGGGTGAACTGGATGCGGTTGAACTGGAGGTCGATGGCGCGGGAGATGGTTTGGACCATCAGGGTTTTCGCCAGGCCGGGGACGCCGACCATGAGGCAGTGGCCGCGGGCGAAGATGGCGGTGAGGAGG
>JBOHYT010000269.1:0-4885 GCA_050738055.1 Rhodanobacteraceae bacterium | reverse complement strand
CGGTGAACATGCCGGCGACGTCGGTCCAGATTTCCACCCGCGCGGCGCCCAGCAACGCACCCAGATACGCTGCCGAAGTATCCGAGCCGCCGCGGCCCAGCAGCACCGTGCCGCCATCTCCATCGCGCGCGATGAACCCCTGCGTGATGAACACCTCGCCGCGCCCGGCCAGCGCTGCTGCGAAAGCGGGATCGCGATCGGCCTGCACCTGCGCCGACAATACGCGCGCACGCTCGTTGAGGAACGGCACCTCACGTGCGAGCAACGCTTCGCGCGCATCCAGCCATTCTGTCGCGACGCCGTTCGCGCTCATGAATGCCGCGCCGAGTGCGCTCGACAGCAGCTCGCCGTACGCCTGCACCGAGGCTTGCCACGCAAAGCCGCTCTCCCGTCGGGACAGGCGGCGCGTGATGCCTCCGGCATCGCGCAAACGCTGCCTTTCACCCTCACCCGGCGCTGACGCGCCACCCCCTCCCGAAGGGAGAGGAAAAAGCAAGCTTTGCAACGACCCCAGCCAGCGTTCCATGCCCTCCACTTGCGCGAGCTGCATCGAGGACGCAAGTGCGCGGTGACGTTCGCGGAGTTCCGCCATGCGTGCGCTGCGTTCGCCCGCCGCGCAGGCGCACAACGCCTTCAGGGCATCGGTGACGCCCGACAGCGCCGATACCACCACGAGCACGCGCATGCCCTCGTCGCGGCGCGTCACGGCGAGACGCAGGATGGTCCGCCAGCGCTCGACGGTGGCCACGCTGGTGCCACCGAACTTCAACACCACCCATGGCGCGTCGGCGGCGAGCGGCGCAGGACTGGATGCGGTCATGCAGGATGCAGCAGCGATGGGCGCGCGGACGCACGGGCAAGGCCCACAAGTGTTGCGTGCGAGAGGCCAAAACGCAATCGCGGACTTCATGCGGAATCTGCATGATGAAGACGCGTGGCACAGCACGACCGACGAACCGACCCAATGAGCCGCACCCGCGGAAACGTCGAATCTGAACACAGACCGCGGCGCACGCATCGGGGCGTGAGCCTGGCGGAAGCTCCGCATACAATCGCCGGATGCCACAGGTACTCCACACCCCGCCGACCAGCATCACGCCGGAGCCGATCCGCACCGGCATCAATGTCACGATCAACGGCAAGCATTTCCGCCACACCGGCGATCCCGACCTGCCGCTTCTGTGGTATCTGCGCGACGTGCTGCGGCTGACCGGCTGCAAGTACGGTTGCGGCGACGCGAGCTGCGGCGCCTGCAGTGTGCTGGTGGACGGCAAGCTGAAACGCGCGTGCACGCTGCCGATGAGCGAAATGGCCGATCGAAGGATCACGACGATCGAAGGCCTGGCTTCGCACGATGGCAAGCTGCACCCGGTGCAACAGGCGTGGATCGATGAGGATGCGATCCTTTGCGGCTACTGCCAGCCGGGACAGATCATGGCCGCCGTCGACCTGCTGACGCGCAAGCCGCTCCCGTCCGACAAGGACATCGACGGCATTCGCAACCTGTGCCGGTGCGGCAGCTACCCGCGGATCCGCAGCGCGATCAAGCGCGCATCGAAGGCCATGCAGGGAAACGGCAGGTGACGCGCGCGCACGATGCCGGGCGCCGGCGCTTCCTCAAGGTACTCGGCGGCGCCACCGGCGCGCTGGTCGTCGGCCTTCCGGCGTTCGGCTGGACACCCGACGAACTGCTCGGCCAGAACCTGATTCGACTGAATCCGTATGTGCGGATCGAACCCGACGGCACCACTGTGATCGGCTCGCGCGACCCGGAGGTCGGCCAGGGCATCCGCACGGCCGAGGCGCGCATCCTGGCCGAGGAACTCGATGCCGACTGGAACCAGGTGATCGTGCAGCCGCTGGACCTCGGCGTCACCGCCATCAATGGCGAACCGCACTGGACACTTGGCCACCAGATGGCTTCGGGAAGCACCAGCGTGCCTGCCGCGTGGAACGACCTGCGCGCGGTCGGCGCCGCGGCGCGCGAACTGCTGGTGCGCGCCGCCGCCCAGCGCTGGAAGACCACGCCCGGGAACCTGCGTGCGGTCCGCGGGGCGGTGATCGCGGCAGACGGGCGCAGGCTCGGCTACGGAGAAATTGCCACCGCCGCCTCGAAGCTGAAGCCAGCCGGCGGCCCAAGGGCCCTGAAGTTGCCCTCGCAGTACGTGCTGGTCGGTCAGGACGCCGGCGACGTCGACGCGCGCGACATCGTGACCGGCGTGCAACACTTCGCGATCGACGACTGGTTCGGCGAAGTGCTGGTCGCGGTGATCGCGCGCTGTCCGTATCCCGGCGGCAAGCTCGCGCACCTCGACGACCGCGAAGCGCGCAAGCTCAAGGGCGTCGAGAAGATCATGCTGATCCCGCCGCCCGATCCGGCCCGTGCACCCGGCACCCAGCAACTCGCGGCCGGCGTCGCGGTACTCGCTGTCGACACCTGGACCGCGTTGCAGGGGATCGGCAAGCTCGCTATCCAGTGGCAGCCCGGACCGCGTGCCATCGAAGGCGACGACGCGCTCGCACAAGCCGCCGTCAAGGAACTCACGGGCGAGCCCACCAAGGCGGTACGCACCGATGGCGACTTTGCGGGAACCTTCAAGAACGCGCCACATACGTTCGAAGCCGAATACCGCATCGCGACGGTCGCGCACGCCGACCTCGAACCGCCGGGCGCGCTGGTCAAGGTGGATCGCGAGCGGGCCTTGATCATCGCGCCCGTACAGAACCCGCGCGCCACGTATGAAACCGTGCGCCGCCTGACCGGTTTCGCCCCCGAAAAGATCGAGGTGCAACTGCCGCGAACCGGCGGCGGCTTCGGACGCTTCCTCGAAAGCGACTATGTCGTCGAAGCGGTGATGCTGGCCAAGGCGGTCGGCAAGCCGATCAAACTGATGTGGACGCGCAGCGACGCCTTTACCCACGATCTGTACCGTCCGTTCTCCGTCCACACGATGCAGGCGTGCGCGGACCGCCAAGGCGCACCGACCGGCTGGAGCCACCGGATCGCAAGCACCTCGCGACTCGAGGGGCGCGAGCCGCGCGCCCGCTGGTGGCTTTCGGAAATGCACCCCGACGATTTGCCCGCCGGTCTGATCGACAACCTGCAGTACGCGTGGTACGCGCTGGATTCGACGCTTCCGCGCGGCAGCTATCGTTCGCGATCGCACGGCACCAACGCGTTCGCGACCGAATCCTTCATCGACGAGATTGCGCACGGCCTCAAGCAGGACCCATTGACGTTCCGCCTGGCGTTGCTGGGCGAACCGCGCAAGCTGCCCTATCGCGGTCATGGCGGCCCGGTGCTCGACACCGGGCGGCTTGCCTGGGTGTTGCAGCTCGCCGCCGACGCAATCGGCTGGAGCAAGCCGCGCCGGCAGGGCCACGGGATCGGGCTTGCCTGCCACTTCACCTTCGGAGGCTACGTCGCGCACGCGCTGGAAGCCTCCATGCAAGGCCGCCGGCTGGTGATCCACCGCGCCGTGTGCGCCGCGGACCTCGGGCGCGTGGTGAACCCGCTCGGCGCACGCGCTGCGCTGGTCGGCGCGACCCTCGATGGACTGTCCACCGCACTGCGCCAGCAGATCACCGTCAAGGATGGCCGCATCGCGCAACACGGCTTCAAGGAGTATCCGCTGGCAACCATGGCCGAGATGCCGCACGCGGTGCAGGTGATCCTGGTGCCTTCGCAGGAAAATCCGACCGGCGCGTTCGCGATGGGCTTTCCGTCTGCGGCGCCGGCGCTTGCCAACGCGATCTTCGCGGGCAACGGCCTGCGCATACGCCAATTGCCCATTTGGCCGGAGCTGCTGCGGCTGTTGTAGGAGGGCCGGAAGGCCCGATCCGGGCTGCAGGAGGGCCGGAAGGCCCGATCGGGATGGCGACGCCACATGACCCGAATCGCGGCTTCCGCCGCTCCTACAGGAGCTGCAGGAGGGCCGGAAGGCCCGACCGACTGTAGGAGGGCCGGAAGGCCCGACCGGGACCCCAACGCCACCGTGACCCAGTCGCGGCTTCCGCCGCTCCTACGGGTTCGTGATGGACCCCGCGTCAGCCCTTGGCGACGAAGCCTCGCAGCACCTTGAACACGCCTGACGCATCGACTTCGCCAATCGCGAGCAGGAGGGCCGATGGCGACAGCGCCCGATAGCGTCCTTGCGGCCTGTCCGTGCGCAACGCACGTCCATGCGCGACCGCGTCTGCACCCGCGTCATCGACGCGCAGCTCCGGCCACCCGGCGAGCGCCGCATCGATCGGCAACAGGCACGCCTGCATGGTCGCGGCATCCCGCTCGCGCAACGCGGCGAGTCCATCGAGGGTGAACATGCGCGGCTCGCGGAACGGCTCGACCCACAGCCGTCGCAAGGCGCTGAGATGCGCACCGCAGCCGAGCGCCTCACCAAGGTCGCGCACCAGACTGCGTACGTAGGTCCCCGATCCGCATTCCACGTCGAGCCGCAAGGTTTTGCCGGATCGCGCGATCAGGTCGAACCGGTACACATCGACCTCACGCGGCGGCGCCTGCACGTCCTCGCCCCGCCTCGCGCGCTCGTACAGCCGAACCCCGCCCCGCTTGATCGCCGAGTACACCGGCGGCACCTGCGTGATGTGTCCAGTGAGGCGACCGAGCGCAGCGCGGATCGCCGCATCGTCCAGGTCGGGAACATCGCGTTCCAGCAGCACCGTGCCATCACTGTCGCAGGTATCGGTGGTCACCCCGAGCTTGCACTCGGCGGCATATGCCTTGCGCGCTCCGAGCAGGTAGCCCGCGACCTTGGTGGCCTCCCCGAAGCAAATTGGCAAGAGGCCCGTTGCCAGCGGATCGAGGCTCCCCGTGTGCCCGGCCTTGGCCGCGCCGAACAGGCGTTTTGCCTGCTGCAACGCGTGG
>JBOHYT010000268.1:0-5471 GCA_050738055.1 Rhodanobacteraceae bacterium | reverse complement strand
CGCGATGGAGATGGCGGCACGGTGCTGCTGGGCCGCGGCGGCTCGGATACTTCGGCAGCGTATCTGGGTGCGTTGCTGGGCGCCGCGCGGGTGGAAATCTGGACCGACGTCGCCGGCATGTTCACCGCCGACCCGCGCCAGGTGCCGGGCGCGCGCCTGTTGCAGCACCTGGATTACGACGAAGCGCAGGAGATCGCGACGACCGGCGCGAAGGTCCTGCACCCGCGTTGCCTGTCGCCGTGCCGGCGCGCACGGGTGGCGTTGTGGATCAAGGACACACGGAATCCGGACCGGATCGGCACTGTGATCGCGCCGCAGCCGGCCGAGGCGGTGCCCAGCATCAAGGCGATCAGTTCGCGGCGCGGCATCACGCTGGTTTCGATGGAAACGTCGGGCATGTGGCAGCAGGTGGGGTTTCTTGCCGACGTGTTCGCGCTGTTCAAGCAGCATGGCCTGTCGGTGGACCTGATCGGCTCGGCAGAAACCAACGTCACGGTGTCGCTGGACCCTGCGGAAAACCTGCTCGACTCCGACGTGGTCGCGGCGCTCGCGGCCGATCTCGCCAAGGTATGTCGGGTCAAGGTGATCGCGCCGTGCGCGGCGGTCACGCTGGTAGGACGCGGCATGCGCTCGATGCTGCACCGCTTGTCGGGCGTGCTGGCGGAATTCGGGCGCGAGCGCGTGCACCTGATCTCGCAGTCGTCGAACAATTTGAATCTCACGTTCGTGGTCGACGAGGGCATGCTGGACGGCTTGCTGCCGCGCCTGCACGAACTGCTGATCCGCGCCGGCGCACTGCGCACCGACGACGGCAGTTTGTTCGGGCCGAGCTGGCAGGCGCTCTACGGCACGGGCGAGGCGCGTACGCGAAGGGCGTGGTGGCTGGCTGGGCGTGCGGCGTTGCTGGGGCTGGCGCAGGCGAGCCCCCGTTATGTATATCACCTGCCGACGATCCGCGAACACGCGCATGCCCTGCGTGCAATGAAGTCAGTCGATCGCGTGTACTACGCCGTCAAGGCCAACGCGCATCCGGGCATCCTGCGCACGTTTGCGCAGGAAGGGCTCGGCTTCGAATGCGTATCGCCGGGCGAGCTCGCCGCCGTCGCTGCGATCGCGGAAGCGGGCGAATCGCAACGTCTTTTTACGCCCAACTTCGCACCGCGAGCCGATTACGAAGCCGCATTGCTGTGCGCCGGTCCACGGTCCCCGGTCCCCGGTCCAGAGTTGCTGCTTACCCTCGATTCCCTGCACCCGCTGCAGCATTGGCCCGAACTGTTCACCGGCCGCGAGGTGATGCTGCGCGTCGACCTCGGCCGCGGGCTCGGCCACCACGACAAGGTGCGCACCGGCGGTGTCACCAGCAAGTTCGGTTTGCCGCTGGAGGAACTAGACACTTTCCTCGAGCTTGCGCACCGACACCGGGTGCGCATCGCCGGGCTGCACGCGCATCTGGGTTCCGGCATCCTCGATGCGTCGCACTGGCCGCTGGTGTGCAGTCAGCTCGCCGGCCTTGCCGATCGCATCGGCAGCGTCCGGTACCTCAATCTCGGTGGGGGTCTCGGCGTGCCTTCGCACCCGGGCGAGGCGGAACTCGATCTGGCTGCGCTCGATGTGGCGCTGGGCGAAGTGCGGCGGACGTGCCCGCAATACGAACTGTGGCTCGAACCCGGCCGCTGGCTGGTGGCGGATGCCGGCGTGTTGCTGGCGTGCGTCACCCAGGTCAAGCGCAAGGGCGCCCTGCATTACCTTGGCTGCGACGCAGGAATGCACGCGTTGATCCGACCCGCGTTGTACGACGCATGGCACGGGATCGTGAACCTGACGCGGATCGACGCGCCGGCGAACACCTTGTATCAGGTCGTCGGTCCGATCTGCGAATCCGGCGACGTGCTCGGCGCCGACCGGCATCTGCCGGAAAGCCGCGAAGGCGACGTGCTGCTGATCGCGCAGGCCGGCGCCTACGGCGAATCCATGTCGTCGCACTACAACCTGCGGCCGCTCGCCGAACCGGCGGTGCTCGAATGATTGCCGTTGCCGACCCGCGCCGCGCCCACGCGTTCCGTTTTGTGCGTTGCGGATACGCGGATGGCGTCGCCGAACTCGTGTATGCGTTCGACGGCGGCCCGGAGCTGACCGAACGCGTCCGTTTTCCGGACGCGCCGCCGCTCGGGGCGTTGCGCGAGGCTGCCTTCGACGCGGCCTTGCGATTGCTGCACCTCGTCGCGGGGGTCAGCTATTACAAGGCAGGCATCCCGCCCGGGGTCGAAGTCGAAACCGGTCCTCTGGATACCGCGACGGCGGAATTGCTCGATGCGCTGTACCTGCACGGCCTCGCCGAGTTCGCCTACCGGAACGGACTGGATCTTCGCGGACGGATCACGTTTCCGCGCGGGATATCGAACACCATCCCCACCCCGGCTCTCCTTTTGAAGGGGAGCGAGCGCGCATCGCGCGTGCTGGTCCCCATCGGCGGCGGCAAGGATTCGTTGGTCGTCGTCGAGGCGCTGAAGTCGATTCGTGCCGATGCGACCGCCGCATGGGTGGGCACTTCGCCCTTGATTGCGACGGTCGCCGCGAGGACGGGGCTGCCGATGCTCAACTTCGGCCGCGAGCTGTCGCCGGTGCTGTTCGACTACAACCGCATGGGCGCATGGAACGGCCACATTCCGGTCACCGCGATCAATTCGGCGATCCTCGCGTGCGCTGCGGTCCTGTACGGTTTCGATGCCATTGCGTTCGCCAACGAACGTTCGGCCTCGGCGGCGACGCTCGAATACGCCGGGCAACCGGTGAACCATCAGTGGAGCAAGGGCCGGGATTTCGAAGTCATGCTCGCCGCGTACCTGCGCTCGCACGTTGCGGCCGATCTCGACTATTTCTCGCTGCTCCGGCCGTTCTCCGAACTTGCGGTGACGCGCGCATTCGCGAAAGCCGGGACCGCGTACTTCGACGTGTTCTCGAGTTGCAACCGCAACTTCCGGATTCTCGGCCCGAAACCCACCGATCGCTGGTGCGGACAATGCCCCAAGTGTCACTTCGTGTTCCTGGCCCTGGCGCCGTTTCTGCCCAAACCGCGCCTGCTCGCGATCTTCGGGCGCAACCTGCTGGACGACGAGACGCAGTCGGCCGGATTCGACGCGCTGATCGAATACCGCAACCACAAGCCGTTCGAGTGCGTCGGTGAGGCTGCCGAGGCGCGCGCGGCGTTCGCTGCGCTGGCGGCGCGGCCGGACTGGCGCGAAGACGCACTGCTCGTGCGTTTCCGCGAGGAGATCGCGCCGCAACTCGATGCATCGGAACCCGCGCTCGATCCCTGGCTGATGCCGGGTGGAGAGCATGGAGTTCCGGCGCGTTTTTCCGGAGCGCTCGATGCGATTCGCGGAGCTTGAACGCGCGAAGGTCGCGATCTGGGGCTACGGCCGCGAAGGCCGCGCGGTGCTGGCGGCGCTGCGGCGGCGGTTTCCGGACAAGCCGCTGGCGCTGTATTGCTCGCCCGCGGAGGTGGCTGCCACGCGAAACCCATCCCCTCCCAACCCTCCCCTTGAAGGGGAGGGCTTTCAGGCGCCCGCGGCGATGCGCGACGCGTCAGGACCGTCCGCTTCAAGGGGAGGGTGGCGCGCAGCGCCGGGCGGGGAGGGTGTCGATTTCACGAAGCTGGACATCCGCATCGAACCGCCCGACGCCAACGCGCTGTGCTCGCACGACGTCGTGATCAAGTCGCCCGGCATCAGCGCGTACAAGCCGGAACTGCTGGAGGCGCAACGGCGGGGCACACGCTTCACGTCGGACACCGCGCTGTGGTTCGGCGAGAATCCTGACGCGCGCGTCGTGGCGGTCACGGGAACCAAAGGCAAAAGCACCACCACGGCCCTGATCGCGCACCTGGCTCGGAGTCTCGGCGTGCGCACCGGGCTGGCCGGCAACATCGGCTTGCCGCTGCTGGACCTCGACGGCCAGCGCGCGGATCTCTGGGCGATCGAGCTGTCGAGCTTCCAGACCGGCGAGGCGGGGCCGGTGGACGTCGGCGTGGTCGTGAGCCTCGCCGAGGACCATCTCGACTGGCATGGCACCCGCGAGCGGTACATCGCCGACAAGTTGAAACTCGCCGACGTGTCGCGGATCCTGCTGGTCGACGCGCACACGCCCGCGTTGATGAAACGTACGGCAGCCCACCCGGATCGCAGCGCATTCGGTGACGCAGACGGCTGGCACGTTGCCGAAGGCGCGATCCGTCGCGGCAACCAGAAGATCCTTTCGCTGCAAGGTTTGCCGCTGCATGGCGCGCACAACGCGCGCAATGCCTGCGCGGCGCTGGCCGCGATCGAATTGCTGGGTTTCGACGCGCGTGGCGCGGTCCCGGCGCTGGCCACATTTCGGCCGTTGCCGCACCGTCTCACTTCGCTGGGCGTGCGCGACGGCGTCGAATGGATCGACGATTCGATCAGCACCACCCCGGATGCCGCGCAGGCGGCGCTGGAAAGCCTGCCCGGGCGCGAAGTCACGCTGATCCTCGGCGGGTTCGACCGCGGTCTCGACTGGCGTCCGGTTGCCGGCGCGCTCGCCGCGCACCCGCCACGCGCGATCGTCACACAGGGCGCGGCCGGCCCGCGCATTGCGCACACACTGCGCGAGGCAAACGTCGCGTGCGCAATCGAAGAAACCGCCGATCTCTCCGTCGCGGTTGCGCGCGCGCGCGGTCTCAAAGCGTCGGGCGGCGTAGTGTTGCTGTCGCCCGGCGCGCCCAGCTTCGACCAGTTTCGCGATTACGCAGAACGCGGCCGCGCCTTCGCGCGGCTCGCGGGTTTCGATGGCGATGCAATTGGTGGGATCGCCGGGCTCGGCATTTCGTGAGCCCGGTGATCGGACGCAAGTTTCATTTGCCTGACGGTGTTTCAGTGCGCGGCGCAGTATCCGGCTTGAGCAAGGTGTAGCCCGACAACCGCCACTTGCGGTCGGGGTCGAGGTGGAACGACACCAGCTCGCGCACCGGCTTTGCCTGTTTGCTGAACTCGGTGGCATAGCGCACGTTGACGTATTCGCCAGCCGGCAATTGGCTCTTTCCTTCCGAAACGCTGCGATACACCGCGGCGACCCTGCGCGATTTCACGGTGCCGAGCCTGGAACGATCGGTTTGGATGGACTTGACGAACTGGTTGCGCGAGGCCGTCTTCTTGGCCACTTCGGAGGCCTGGTCCCATACCTGGCCAGCCTGTCCATTGTCGATCATGGCGACGATGCGGTCCGCGTACTTGACCAGAACCTGGTTTTGCTTCTGCAGCGCTGCACGCTGCTCCGGTGTGAGCTGCTGCTGCCGGGCGGCCGGCTGCTGCGGTGCGGTGGCGGGTGGATTCTGGGCGACAGCAACGCCTGCGACACCGAGCAGCAGGACGCAGAGGAACGCACGAACGAACATGGTCTCACTCCGTTTGGACAAGAACGTTTACGCTACCACGTCCCGCAGCGCGTCGAAT
>JBOHYT010000267.1:0-2185 GCA_050738055.1 Rhodanobacteraceae bacterium | reverse complement strand
CTTCACCACCACCAGCAACACCACGCCGATCGCGTAGAACCAGGGTGTCCACGCGCGCAGCAGCGATGGCGGGATCCGCGAAACCGCGACCAGCAGGATCGCGCCGACCAGGAAGCGCGCGGCCTGCCCGACCACCATGGACCGGTCGAGGTTGCTGGCGCTGTAGAGCACCGTCAGCCCGATCGCGGCGAGGATCACGAGCGCGATCGCCAGCGGCAGATCGATGCGGGGTCGCGAAAAAATCCGCCGCCCGATTCGCCGCGCGCGTCCGCTCCATCCGGCGACCAGCGCGTTCATGGCGTGCCCCGGAGCGCGGTGACCGTGGGTTGCGAGGCGGCCGTCTCGGGCAATGGCGGCCGCTCCGAGGGCGGCGTGTCGGCCAGCCACTGGTTCAGCATCTTGCGGGCGATGGGCGCCGCCGCGCTGCCGCCCCAGGCACCGCGTTCCAGCATCACCGCGACCGCGATTTGCGGATGGTTGGCCGGGGTGTAGGCGATGAACCACGCGCGATGCCGTTCGGCGAGGTACTTGAGGCTCTTGTCGGTGTTGTAGGCATCGGTGGTGCGCGAGTAGCGCTCGGCCGTGCCAGTCTTGCCCGCGATCAGGTAAGGGAACCCTTTGCCGATTCCGGCCTGGTAGGCGGTGCCGAGCGGGTCGTAGACGACTCCCAGCATGCCCTGCCTGACCGGGGCGAGATCCGCGGGATCATGGGTCAGTTGCACCGGCTGTGGTTGTGGATACGGCGTTTCCGGCGAGCGCAGGCCATCGCTGGTCGCGGCGAGCAGGTGCGGTGTGTGTGCGAGGCCGCCATCGGCCAGCGTCGCGAGCGCATGCGCCAACTGCAACGGCGTCACCATCCAGTACCCCTGGCCGATGCCGGAGATCACCGTTTCCCCCGGATACCACGGCTGGTGGAACGTCTTGCGCTTCCATTCGGGCGAGGGCAACACCCCGCCGGTTTCGCCCGGCAGATCGATGCCGGTGGGACTGCCGAAGCCGAACTTGGCCAGCCACCGGTCGAACCTGCCGATGCCCATCTGGTACGCCAACGAATAGAAGTACGTGTTCACCGATCGGGTGATCGCCTGCACCAGGTCCACCCGTCCGGCGCCGTAGCGCGTGTCATCGCGATAGCCGCGCGCCCCGGCGGGCGATCCGGGGATGTACCAGGTGCCGGTGGACAGCACGGTGGTGGACGGAGTGCGCACGCCAAGCTCGAGCCCGCCAAGGCCCAGGAATGGTTTGATCGTGGAGCCCGGAGGATTGCCACCGCGCATCGCGCGGTTGAGCAGCGGCTTCTCCGGATCGTCCAGCAACGCGGAATAGTCGGCGTGGCTGATGCCGTTCACGAACAGGTTGGGATCGAAGCTCGGCACGGTCACTATCGCGAGCACATCGCCGTTGCGCGGGTCGATCGCGACCGCAGCGCCGGTCTGTCCATCGAACGCCGCGATGGTCGCGCGCTGCAGCCGTTCGTCGATGGTTAGGTACAGGTTCTTGCCGGGTTTGGCCGCCACCCGCTGCAGCACCCGCAACGGCCGCTGGTTGGCGTTGACCTCGACCAGTTCGTAGCCGGGCGTGCCGTGCAACCGGTTCTCGTATTGCTTTTCGATGCCGGTCTTGCCGACGTGGGTGGTGCCGGCGTAGCGGTCCGGATCGAGTCGCTTGAGCTCCTTCTCGTCGATGCGCCCGACGTAGCCGATGACGTGCGCGAACTCGGCGCCGTAAGGATAGTTGCGGGTGAGGTACGGGGCGACGCTGACCCCCGGGAACTGCCACTGGTCGATCGCGAACCGGTCGCGTTCGCTTTCGGTCAGGCGAAATTTCAGCGGCACCTGCTCGAACGACCGGTGCTGCTTCAGGCTCTGCTTGAAGCGGCGGATGTCGTCGGGCGTCAGCGGCACCACCATCGACAGCCGCTCGAGCATCGCGTCCATGTGCTTGACCTTGTCGGGCAGCACGTCGAGCCGGAACGCGGGCACGTTGTCGGCGAGCAGCCGCCCTTCGCGGTCGTAGATCAACCCGCGCGGCGGCGGCAGGTGCCTGAGGCGCACCCGGTTGTCGCGGGCGCGGGTCGAATATTCGGCGTGCTCGAACACCTGCAGGAACACGAAGCGCCCCGCTACCACCATGAGCAGCGCGAGCATGATCGCGAAGCCCGCCAATGCGCGCCGGCCGAAACGCG
>JBOHYT010000266.1:0-5578 GCA_050738055.1 Rhodanobacteraceae bacterium | reverse complement strand
CGGGCGGTCATGGCGCAGCCGGACCGAATGGGGAGCGGATCACTGGGGGAGGCGCGACATGACGCGGGCATTTCGTGGAATCGTGGGAGTAATGCTGGCACCTATCTCTCCGCATGATGCCCAACGGCAATTCTGCCCCGGACTGACCGGGGTGTTGCGCCGAGTATCACGCGCCACGGCGCGTGCCGCAATCGGAAGAATCCGACGCGAAGTCAATCCCTTGTCTGCTGCACGTCACGATCGCGCCCAGGCAAGCTCCACCGCGTTATTGGTCAAGGTGCGACGCCAACCGTTTATCGCCCCGAAATCGGAGATACGCGATCCGGCTGATCCATGAGCAGCTTGGTCGCGACGAAGCACGCATACAGCACACATGCCTGGCATCGGCGATACTTGCGCGATGGTGAAAACGCACGCCGATCTTTCCGGGCTTGCTTGCGCCCCTGCGTTGCTTGGCGCGGAGGGGCCGTTCGCGCGCGAGGTTCCGAACTTCGCGCCGCGTGAAACGCAGCAGCGGATGGCGGAAGCCGTCGCGGAAGCGATCGGGGACCACGTTGCGCTGGTGGTCGAGGCCGGCACCGGCACCGGCAAGACCTTCGCGTATCTGGTGCCGGCGCTGTTGTCGGGCAAGCGCGTGATCGTCTCGACTGGCACCCGGAATTTGCAGGACCAGTTGTTCCACCGCGACCTGCCGCGGGTGCTTTCGATCGTCGGTGCGAAGGCCGACATCGCGTTGTTGAAGGGGCGCGCGAATTACCTGTGCTGGTATCGCCTCGACCAGACCGTCCATTCGGGACAGTTCGCCTCGCGCGCGCAGGTGCACGACCTGCACGCTGTGCGCGCGTGGGCCACGCGTACCCGCAGCGGCGACCGCGCCGAGCTTGCGGAGGTACCGGAAGGTTCGCCGCTGTGGCCGCGGGTCACCTCCACTGCCGAAAATTGCCTCGGTACCGACTGCCCCTTCTACGACGACTGCTTCGTGTTCAAGGCGCGCCGGCGCGCGCAGGACGCCGATCTCGTGGTCGTGAACCACCACTTGCTGCTGTCCGATCTTGCCCTCAAGCGGGAAGGCTTCGGTGCGATCCTGCCCGAAGCCGATGCGTACATCCTCGACGAGGCGCATCAGTTGCCGGAACTCGCGGGGCAATATTTTTCGGTCGGTGTCAGCGCGCGGCAGGTGGCCGAATTGACTGCCGATGCGTTGGCCGAATGTGCCGGGCAGCCCGGCGCGCTGGCACTGCTGCAGCCGGCCTTGGACTCGGTGAACGACGGAATACGCAAGGCACGCCTTGCGTTCGATGCGCTGCCGCAGCGCGGTGCGTTCGCGCAACTGGAAGCCGACGCAGGCGCGGGCGAAGCACTGGAAAACTTCGGCAGCGCATTGGCTGACCTGGCCGGCGTGCTGGCCGGACAAGCCGAACGTTCCAAGGGCCTGGCCAGCGTGCAGGCGCGTTGCGTGGTGGTCGACGAGCGACTACAGCGGATCGCCGGCCGCGGTGGCGAGGACGAAGTGCGCTGGTATGAATTGTCCGAACGCGGCTTCGAGTTGAGCGCAACGCCACTCGATCTCGCGCCGCAGTTGCAGACGCTGCGCAAAGCAACCGACGCGGCGTGGATCCATACTTCGGCGACGCTGGCGGTCGCGGGACAGTTCGAACATTTCACGCGACAGATGGGCCTGGTCGATCCGGTCACGCTGGACCTCGGCAGCCCGTTTGATTACGCACATCAGGCGCTGTGCTACCTGCCGCAACGCCTGCCGGAACCGGCCTCGCGCGATTACACCGCACGCGTGATCGAGGCGGTGTGCCCGGTGCTGGAGGCGTCGAAGGGCCGCGCGTTCCTGCTGTTCACTTCGCACCGTGCGTTGCGGCTGGCCGCCACCCTCCTGGCCGATTCGGCGTGGCCGTTGTTCGTGCAGGGCACCGCACCGCGCCATCAGTTGCTTTCCGATTTCCGCGATTCCGGCAACGGCGTGTTGCTGGGCGCGGCGAGTTTCTGGGAAGGCGTGGATGTCGCGGGCGATGCGTTGAGCGTCGTGGTGATCGACAAGCTGCCATTCGCATCGCCCGACGACCCGGTATTGCAGGCGCGGCTGGATGCGGTGCGACGCGGCGGTGGCAATCCGTTCCGCGAATGGCAGATTCCGGCCGCGGCGATCGCACTGAAGCAGGGCGCCGGACGGCTGATTCGCGACGTGCACGACCGCGGCGTGCTGGTGCTGTGCGATCCCCGGCTTTGCACGAAAGCGTATGGCAAACTGTTTCTGGCCAGCCTGCCTCCGATGCCGCGCACGCGCGAACTGGCGGACGTGCAGGAATTCTTCGAGGAATAACTTCAACACGTCATCCCGGCGCAGGCCGGGATCCATTTGCTTCCGGCGTTGATGTGGACGCCAAAATGGATTCCGGATCGCCGCTGCGTGGCGTCCGGAATGACGGCGTTGTTATGCTTTCCCGATTCCCGATTCCCGATTCCCGATTCCCGATTCCCGCTTCCCGCTTTTCGCCCATGAACCTCCTCGCCATCGAAACCGCCACGGAAGCCTGCTCGGTCGCGCTGCTGCACGACGGCGCATTGACCGACCGCAGCGAAATGGCACCGCGCCGGCACGCCGAACTGGTGCTGCCGATGGCGGAAGATTTGCTGGCGGAAGCCGGCGTCGCGCGCAGGCAACTCGACGCGATCGCGGTTGGGCGCGGGCCCGGCGCGTTCACAGGCGTCCGGTTGGCGATCTCGGTCGCGCAAGGGTTGGCGCTGGCGCTGGATCTTCCGGTGGTGCCGGTTTCCTCGCTGGCCGCGCTGGCGATGCAGGCGCCGCGCAATGGCGCGGACATCCTGGCAGTGATCGACGCGCGCCGCGGCGAAGTCTATGCGGGCGCGTTCTCAATGGGGGCGGAGGGAATTAATCCGCAACCTAATTCCCTCCGTCCCCTCATGGAAGAATGCGTCACAAGCGCGTCCGATCTGCGATTGCCACAGGCCGGCTCCTGGAATGTACTTGGCAGCGGTTGGCAAGCCCACGAAGATGCGATCCGCGAACGCCTGCCATCGCCGCCGCGCTGGTCGGACGGCCAGCGCTATCCGCAGGCCCGCGATGTCGCGCGACTCGCCGCACCACTGTTCGCGGCCGGCCATGGCGTGCCGCCGGAGCAAGCCCTGCCGGTGTATCTGCGCGACAAGGTGGCGTTGACGCTGGAGGAGCAACGCCGGACCTGATCGGCACCGATTCCCTGTCGAATGCAGGAAGGTACCTTGCAAGGAACGTCTTCATCCGCGGCCATCGCGCGCTTCATCGGCGATGGAACCGGGCAGCGTGCGGCGACATTACGCCAACACCCTCACCAGCAACGCCCCGGCTCCGATCAACCACGCCCACAGCATGGCCGCCAGCAACAGCGGTTTCGGTCCCAGCGCACGCAATCTGGCGAAGCGGGTTTCCATCCCGAGCGCGGCCATCGCCGCAGCCAGCGCCAGCGTGTCGATCGTCAGCAGCACTTCTTTCCATGCGGGCGGCAATGCGAAGAGCGAATTGAACGCGCTCACCGCCACGAACAGCACCGCGAACCACGGAATGTTCACGCGGCCTTTTTCGCCCGCCGTGCCGGCCCGACGCGCGCGGCTCCAACCCAGGTAGAGCAGCACCGGCACCAGCAGCATCACCCGGGTCAGCTTCACGATCACGGCCGTGTCGGCTGCGTCGGGGCCCACCGCTTCGGCGGCTGCGACCACCTGCGCGACTTCGTGCACGGTGGCACCGGTGAAGATGCCGAACTGATGCGCGTCCAGCGCGAGATGCGGCGCGAGCCACGGGTACACGAAGATGTCGAGGTTGCCGAACAGCACCACGGTCGCGACCGCGATCGCGACCTTGCTCGGGTCGGGCTTCACCACGCGTTCCATCGCCAGCACCGAGGCGGCGCCGCAGATCGCGCTGCCGCCGGCGGTGAGCAGCGCCGTATCGCGGTCCAGCCCGAACAGCTTGCGGCCGAGCAACATGCCGAGCGCCAGCGTGCCGCATACGATCACCAAGTCCAATGCAAGCCCGGCCGGACCGACCGCGGCGATCTGCTGGAAGCTGATGCGCAGTCCGAACAGGATCACGCCGAGACGCAGCAGTTTCTGCTGCGCGACGATCACGCCGGGCGCGAGCGGCGCGGGGAGGCTTGCGCCGAACGCGTTGCCGAGCACCATTCCGAGCACGATCGCGAGCGTCAACGCGCTGAGCTGCCAGTGCGCGGGCAGCGGAAGTCTGGCCAACCACAGCGCGGCGACGCCGATCCCAAGTGCCAGCAGCAGACCGGGGGTGCTGCGCAGCGCCCGCCCCGGAACGCGCTTCGCAGGTTGGCGGGAGGCGTCGTCTGGCTTGGAAGCGCTGAGCGGTGGCGACAGGGCATTCATGCGTGGGCTCCGTGGGAGCCGGCATTGTCCGGCCCGCGCACAAATAAAGAAATTCAAATATCATTAGATACCGCATCAGGAAAACTGATGATGATACGCATCAGCCCGCGCCAGCTCGAAGTATTCACCGCCATCGCCGCCACCGGCTCGGTGCGCGGCGCGGCTGACGCGGTGCACCTGAGCCAGCCCGCCGTCAGCATGGCGTTGGGCGAACTGGAGCGGCAGCTCGGCGCACCGTTGTTCGATCGCGTCGGACGGCGCCTCAGCCTCAACGAACATGGCATGGCAGTGTTGCCGCGGGCGCAGGAAGTGCTGGAACGCCTGCAGGAACTGGCGCGCGCCGCCACCGGCGTGTCCGCGCCACTGTCCGGCGAGCTGCGCGTCGGCGCCAGCAATACGGTCGGCAATTACCTGGTGGGTGACTTGCTGGGTGGTTTCGTGCGCGCGCATCCCGGCGTGGCGCTGCAGCTCGCGATCGCCAACACCGAGCAGATCGTCGCGGACGTGCGTCGTTTCGCACTGGACGTGGGCTGCGTCGAGGGCGTCGCCCCGCACGCCGACATCGACACGTTACCGTGGCGGCAGGATCGGCTGGTGGTCTGCGTCAATCCGGAGCATCCCCTGGCGAGGCGCCGCCGGCTCGCGGCGCGTGACTTCCGCAATCTGCGCTGGATTCTTCGCGAGCGCGGATCGGCGACGCGCGCCCTGGCGGAGCGGGCCTTGTCGAGCCTGCCGCCGCCCGAGGGCGTGCTGGAATTGGGCCAGAGCGAGGCGATCAAGCAGGCCGTGATTGCAGGGCTGGGCGTCGCCTGCCTGCCGGAAGTCGCGATCACCGATGCCGTCAGTGCGGGCAGGTTGCGCGCGCTGCACACGCCGTTCCTCGATCTCGCCCGGCGCCTGTCGCTGGTATGGCACCGCGAGCGCTATCGCGGGCCGTTGCTGCAGGCGTTCATCGAGATGGTGTCGCAGCCTGTGGCATCATCGCAACCGGCGCGCGGCGCACGGCGCCGGTGAAACGACAGCCTCAGGCCACCGCTTCGCGAATCGCCGTCGGCAACGGCACCGACGCACCGGTCGCCGGATCGACCCATACCATCACGATGTTGCCATCCGCATACACGCATGCATGGTCGTTGCGATCGACGATGCGGTTGCCGATCGTCATCGATGAATTGCC
>JBOHYT010000265.1:0-2869 GCA_050738055.1 Rhodanobacteraceae bacterium | reverse complement strand
CAGGAACCTGCGGCGGTCGGCGTTGTCCCAACCCACCGTGGCGCGAGGGGCGGCCCACGTCGGGAGGGACAGAAGGCGGCAGGCGGGTCCGGGTATTAACTGAACGCAGCGGTCCACTTTATTAGCGCCGCCAACCGTGATAGCATCACCTCCGTTTAGCGTTGTCCTAACAGGAATACAACGAAAAATGATCAAACAGCGCACGCTCAAGAACGTGATCCGCGCGACGGGCGTTGGTCTGCACACCGGCGAAAAGGTGTACATGACCCTGCGCCCTGCGGCGGCCAATACCGGCATCGTGTTCCGCCGCACCGATCTTCCGGAACCGGTCATCATTCCCTCGCGCTGCGAATATGTCGGCGACACCCGGCTCTCCAGCACGCTGGTCAAGGATGATGTTCGGGTCGGCACCGTGGAGCACCTGCTCTCGGCGATGGCGGGCCTCGGCATCGACAACGCCTACGTGGATTTATCCGCGCCGGAAGTGCCGATCATGGACGGCAGCGCCGGTCCGTTCGTGTTCCTGCTGCAGTCGGCCGGGATCGAGGAACAAACCGCGCCCAAGCGCTTCATCCGCATCCGCAAGCCCGTCAAGGTCGAGGAAGGCGACAAGTGGGCGCAGTTCCAGCCGTTCGACGGTTTCAAGGTCGGATTTTCGATCGAGTTCCAGCACCCGATCTTTTCGCGGCGCGCCTCGCGTGCCGAGATCGATTTCTCGACCACCTCGTTCGTGAAGGAAGTCAGTCGCGCGCGCACCTTCGGCTTCATGCGCGACATCGAGATGCTCCGCGAGCGGAACCTGGCGCTCGGCGGTTCGATGGACAACGCAATCGTGCTGGACGACTACCGTGTGCTGAACGAGGACGGTCTGCGCTACGAGGACGAGTTCGTCAAGCACAAGATCCTCGACGCGATCGGTGACCTGTACCTGCTGGGGCATAGCCTGATCGGCGCGTTCTTCGGACACAAGTCGGGCCACGAGTTGAACAACCGGTTGCTGCGCGCGCTGCTGGCCGACAAGTCGGCGTGGGAAGAAGTCACCTTCGACGATCCAGCCCTCGCGCCGATTTCCTACGCGCATCCCGCCCAGGCGGTGTAGGGCGGGTCTTGACCCGCCGGCATGGCTGAACGATCGCCTTGGTTGCGCAGCGTGGTCGAAATGGCGGGTCAAGACCCGCCCTACGCCGCTTTTCACCGTTGTTTGTGCGATCGTCCCTGATCGCCGCCTCGCCCGATTGCAAGATCTGCTGGGACGGTTCGCGCCCGGCTACACCAGAACGGCCATCCATGGCCTGACTTTTCACAAAAGCCGCTTCGATCAGGGATTACCGCCCTACGTCGATGCTGTGTCCGGGCGGGCCCGCCGGGAGTTCTGTCTTTTTTGTGACGGCGTTGTGGTTTCGATCGGGACGCCCGAGCCTTCGTGTGTTATAAAGACGGCTTCCGCCGGCCGATGAGGGGGCGGAGCCGGCCCTCGCGCGTCACTTGGCCGTCGAGCCCTCCGCAAGTGCGGCGAGTTCAAGGAACAGTGCGCGCAACTCGGGGTCGGCCATGGCCATGGCCGCCTGACGGATGGTCTTCGCGCCGCGGGAAGAAAGCGGACGCGCGGTGCAGGAATCACCGGATGGTGCCAGGTGCGGTGTCACTTTCACCGCGACGGAGCCCGCGGCAAACCCGAGGGAATGCACGGCGGCAAGGATGCGTGCCTGGTCCATGCGCGCGCGCGTGGCCCAGGCAGGCGACTCGACCAGCAGCAGCAGCCGGTCGTTGCGCAGGCCGGCGAAACCGACATGCTCGCGCAGCGGCGCCGGCAGTCGCGGAACAATCCGTTGGCTCAACAGGTCAACTTCGCGCGCCCGCGCGGCCAGATCGGCGAGCGGGCCACATTGCGACACAGGCATCGGGCCATTGGTATCACGTGGCGGCAGCGGCTTGGCAGGAGACACAACGATGGCGATCCGGTCGGTATTCTGGAAATGGGCATGATACTCGTTGCCCGCTCGCGGCGATCCGAATGGTCAGGCACATTCCTCGAAGACCGCACGCGGGCCAACCGCCGGTTGTTCCGGCGCGTCGCGGCCAGCATGGCCGTCTGCGTGCTGGCGAGCGCGGCGCTCGCGGTGTGGATCGCCAGCCCCGGCAGCCGCACGTTGGCCCAGATCGATTCCATGCACCAGCAGATCGCCGCGCAGAACGTCGAATTGAAGCAGGTGCGCGAGAACGCGCAACGCGACGTCAGCCGGATGGCGATGCGGCTCGGCGAACTGCAGGCCGATTCGGCGCGCCTGGATGCGCTCGGCCAGCGCCTGGTGGTCGCCGGCAAGCTCGATCCCAGGGAATTCGATTTCAACGAGCCAGCGGGCATCGGCGGCCCCGAAAAAACCGTGCCGCCGCAGCGCTCGTTGCCCTACGATCTTTCCGTCAGCATGGAACAGTTGGGTCGGCGGTTCGATGACCAGCAGGCCCAGCTCGGCGTGCTGCAATCGCTGTTGACCGACCGGCAGGTCACCGCCGACCTGATCCCCGCCGGGATGCCCGTCAAGGACGGCTACATCACGTCGCCCTTCGGCGAGCGCATCGACCCGTTCACGGGCCGCGAGAGCTTCCACGCCGGCATCGACATCGGCGTACCGCGGGGATCGAGCGTGTATGCGGTGGCCAACGGCGTGGTCACCTACGCAGGCGTGCGCGATGGCTACGGCAAGGTCATCGAGATCGACCATGGCGACGGCTACATGACCCGCTATGCCCACAACAGCAAGCTGCTGGCGCACGTGGGCGAGCACGTCCACACGGGAGAGGTGATCTCGGATGCCGGTTCGACCGGCCGCTCGACCGGTCCGCACGTGCATTTCGAGGTCTGGCACGA
>JBOHYT010000264.1:0-1446 GCA_050738055.1 Rhodanobacteraceae bacterium | reverse complement strand
GCCCGGTCCCGGCCCCGATGGAGTCGCCACCGCCCAGGCGGCGGCCCAGCCGAAACCCAATCCGGCGATTGGATCGGCCATGGCCGTGAAACAGTTCGGCAGCCGGATGAACCGCGCCCAGGTCTTCAACACGGTTCACGCTCCGGCTGGAAAAACACACCCGCCCGCAACCCACAACATGGTTTCGCCATACAATAGGCGCGTTTGCGCTCCATGAAATCCATCGTTCACTGAATTGTACTCTGCCCGCGAAGGCGGGGTACATCGGGCGCGTGCAAAACCGCCGCGCCGGCGCCGGGAAATGTTCCGGGGCCGCCGGCCGCCGCGCGCGCCACACAGGGGGAAAATCACCGATGAGCTGGAAATTCGGCATCAACGCCTGGGCCTTTGGCGGCGGCACCGCCGTCGAACAGGCGAAGCAGGCCGCCAAACTGGGCTACGATTCGATCGAACTTTCGGTCGGTCCGGACGAGGAAATCAACTTCAACCTGTCCGACGAACAGCTCAAGGCGATCGGCAAGCAGGTGCGCGAGCAGGGGGTTGAAATCTCCTCCATTGCCTCCGGCGTTTTCTGGGGCGTGCCGCCGACATCAAACGATCCGGCCGTGCGCAAGACGGCCACCGGCTACCTGCAGCAGATGGTCCGCTGCGCGCATTTTCTGGGCACCGATCACCTGCTGTTCGTGCCAGGCGCGGTCTGCCCGCCATTCATTCCCGGCGCGCCGGTGATCGACTACCTGGAGGCGGTGAAGCGCGCCGCGGCCGCGATTTCAACCGCGCTGAAGGCCTGCGAAAAATACCGCGTGACGATTTGCGTCGAAAACGTCTGGAACCGGATGTTCACCTCGGCGGTGGAATTCCGCGATTTCATCGATTCCTTCGAAAGCAAGCACGTCAAGGCGTACTTCGACATCGGCAACTGCGTGATTTACGGCTTTCCCGAGCACTGGATCCGCATCCTGGGCAAGCGCCGCCTGGGCCGCATCCACGTCAAGGACTTCCGCAACCGTTGGCTCGACGACGGCACCAAAGACCCGGCCGGGCTTGCCGCTCGCGACGCCGCGCGCGCCCTGGCGAAAGGCTCCAACTGGGCCGGTGCGTATTGCTTCTGCAACATCGGCGACGGCGACGTAAACTTTCCGGAGGTCATGAAGGCCCTCAAGCACGTCGGCTACACCGGCTACCTGACCGCTGAAATCCTGCCGCCCTACAAGGAGGCGCCGCAGGACGGCATCAAGCAGATGAAGAAGGTGTTCAAAGGCTGATTCGGTTTTTCCGGCCGGGACCCGCGCGCGGGGCGGGCCCCGGCCGTTGTTTTCTTTCGCGAGCGCACCCGGCCCCGTCCCCTTCGGTGCGATCATCCAATCCCCCAACTTCCAAAAAGGAGATATCAGCATGGCTCCCCTGCGCGTGGGCATCGTCGGCTTCGGCTTCATGGGCACCACC
>JBOHYT010000263.1:0-3057 GCA_050738055.1 Rhodanobacteraceae bacterium | reverse complement strand
AAGGGCGGAGTGGTGATCACCGACGTCGAGGGTCCGGCCGCGCAAGCGCAGCTCTCACCCGGCGACGTGATCCTGCGGGTCGGCAACCAGCCGGTCAACAACGTTGCCGAATTCAAGCGCGATACCGCGAACGCGAAACCGGGCAGTACCGTACTGCTGCTGGTTTCGCACCAGGGCCAGAACCTGTTCATCGCGATCAGCGTGCCCGGGAAGTAATTTTCCGGGGGTCGGGATTCGGAGCCGGGACTCGGGACCCGGGACCCGGGACCCGGGACCCGGAAAAGCGGGAACTGCAACCCCCTGCTGTTTAGCGCTGGTCTTCAACAGCCTTGAACCCGGACCAGCACCCAAAATGTCGTCATTCCGGGGCCGTTTCCAGCTTCATCGGAAACGGAACCCGGAATCCATTTTGATCTTCGCAATCCTCAAGATGGATTGACTCGCGCCATCCATGGCGCTCGCCCTTCGGGCCGCCTTCGGCGTTAGCGTTTGCAGTCCTGCAAACGCAGTCGGGTTCCGGCCGCAAAAAACGCGGCCGGCCCCGGAATGACGATGTGTTTTGTTGAACTTCAGCGCGAATCTGGTACCCCCTTCGCTTGCGAAGGGGGCACGCAGTGCGCGCGCGAAGCGCGGCTGCGTTTGCCGCAGGCAGACGCAGCGGGGGGATGGACCAACTATCATGACGGCATCGGCAATCCGGCGCGACATACCGCATGAAGCTCTATTCCATCGAAGGCAATACCCAGAAGCTCGACGGCGGCGCGATGTTTGGCAATGCCCCGAAGGCGATGTGGTCGAAATGGCTGCCGGTCGACGACGAGAACCGCATCACGCTGGCGTGCCGCTGCCTGCTCGCGACCGGTCTCGACGGCCGGAACGTGTTGTTCGAAACCGGCATCGGCGCGTTCTTCGAGCCGAAGCTGCGGGAACGCTACGGCGTCGTCGAGGATCGGCACGTGCTGCTGGAATCCTTGGCCCAGGTCGGCCTGAAGCACGAGGACATCGATGTCGTGGTGCTTTCGCACCTGCACTTCGACCATGTCGGCGGCCTGCTGGCGGCGTGGGAGGAAAACGCTCCGCCGCGGCTGCTGTTTCCGAACGCGACGTATCTGGTCAGCGCCGGCCATTGGGCGCGTGCGGTACACCCCCACGCGCGCGATCGCGCATCGTTCGTTCCCGGTGTTCCGGAATTGCTGGAGGCGAGCGGCCGGCTGGAACGGATCGACGGCGAGTATTCGCACACCCTCGGCAAGGCGGTGCGTTTCCACTGGTCGCAGGGGCACACGCCGGGCCTGATGCTGTCGGAAATCGTCGGCCCGCAGGGCAACGGCGGCGTGGTGTATTGCGCCGACCTGATCCCGGGACGGCCATGGGTACACCTGCCGGTGACGATGGGCTACGACCGCGCGCCGGAAATGCTGATCGACGAGAAACGCGAGTTCCTCGACGACAAGCTGCGGCGCGGCGTGCGGTTGTTCTTCACCCACGACCATGCGGTCGCGATGGCTTCGCCGCACCGCGATGAGCGCGGCCGCTACGGGGTCACCGACGAGCAGGCGCAATTTGCCGGCGCGTCGTTGTAAGCTCGCGGCGTGATCCGCCTGCCGGGACTTTTCGACAACCCTTCGCGCAACGCTGCCCTCGCGGGGGCGGCGCTGCTGGTGCTGGGCCTCGTGCTGCTCGGGTTCACCGAACATTCCGACCGGCTGCGCGCGATGGGCGAGGACGCGCTGGGAGGATTCGTGCTGACCGGCAGCGCCGCGACGCCCGGGCCCGCCGCCGACGGCAAGCTGGTGCTGGCGGTTGGCGCACCCAACGTGAAGGTTCCGGCACGCGATGCGCAGTTCGGCGTCGCGACCGATGCGCCGGCGCTGATCCGCCGGGTCGAGATGTTCCAGTGGAACGAGACGCGCTTCGCCGGCCGGCGCAACTACGACCTGGACTGGTTCGACCATCCGATCGATTCCTCGGCGTTCAACCACCCGGCCGACCACGCCAATCCCGGCGCTTTTCCCATCAACGCGGCGCGTTTCGATGCGCCGGACGTGCGCGTCGCGGGGTTCACGTTGGCGCCCGCGCTGGTGCACCTGATCGATGGCCCGGAAGCCTTCGATCCGGACCTCTCCCATCTGCCGCCCAACATGGCCGCCACGTTCCAGCCGCACGATGGCGCGCTGGTGACCAGCGCGGACCCGGCGCGGCCCAGGGTGGGTGACCTGCGCATTTCCTGGAAGCGGATCGCGCCGTCCGATCTCACGGTGTTCGCACGGGACGAGAAGGGGACGCTGGTGCCGGCTGAAGATCCGCAAGGCGACCCGATCGCACAGGTGCTGCTCGGTCGGCAATCGTTGACCGACGTGTTGACCGACGCGCCGCAGCCGCCACACTTCAAGTGGGCGCGGCGCGTGCTTGCCGTGCTGCTGGCGTGGGCAGGTGTGGCGTTGCTGCTGCCGCGTCGGTTCCGGCGCGACCGGATGTTGCCGCTGGCGACCGCGCTGGTGCCGCTGGCGGCGCTTGCCGCGGCCTATTGGTTCGATGTGCGTACGATCGCCGCCGCGGTGCTGGTGGCGATCGCGGTCGCGGCGGCAGCGTTTGCCGCATGGCGTTGGCGTAGCGGTTTTCGGGAGGCGTAGCGATGCTGATCGCAGGATTCTATGTCGCGTTGGGCGCGTTGCTGATACTGGCGCTCGCGGTGCGGGTGATGTGGTTGCGCGGCCGGCGCGGCGTCAACCTCGGCAGCGGTGGTGAGCCAGACCTCGAACGCGCGATCCGCGCGCACGCAAACGCCGTCGAATACCTGCCGATCGCGCTGCTGCTATTGGTGCTGCTTGCGCTGGAGCAGAGCCGCCCGGGATTGCTGCATCTTTTCGGGATCGTGCTGATCGTTGGCCGGGTGCTGCACGCGATCGGTCTGTCGATGTCGCCGGGGCGTTCATTCGGACGCGCGGTGGGGATCGGGCTCACGGTCGTGGTGACGCTGGTGATGGCGATCCTGCTGATCGTGCGGTTTGCCGTTCTGTAGACAACTCTCCGCCGCTGCGTAGGGCGGAATCGGCG
>JBOHYT010000262.1:0-16181 GCA_050738055.1 Rhodanobacteraceae bacterium | reverse complement strand
ACCCAGGTCCAGCCCCACGGGTCGATCCATGCCCAGTGGCCATAGCGGTAGGGCGCCCAGCCGACCGGTACCGTGGTCGGATACCAGACGTTGCCGTATTCCGGCACGTCATTCCACTGACCGTATTGGTCGAGCTGATCGCCGCCGATCATGTCGGGCGGTACGTATTGCTGTTCCGCCTGTGCGTAGCGGTCGTAGTTGGCGTCACGCGCTTGGCAGAAGCGGTCGAAGTCGTCGGGCTGCGGCAGCCCGTTGACATCGACGCTGGCGAGCGAGGAATCGTTGAAACGGTAGGACGTGCCCGCGACGACCTGGCGGCTCACGCCGTTTTCGCCGTACACGGTTCCCGAACCCTGGAACACCGTGACCATGGTTCCGGTGCCGCTTGGATCGTCGTCGATGCGATAGATTCCGGGTTGCGCAGCGACGAAAGCGACGGTCGGGGTATCGACTTCGAAGTTCTCGCCATCGCTCATCTGGCGCACGGCGGCATTGAGCGTGCCCTGCGAAAGCTCGATCTGGACGTTGTCCTCGTCGAGGTTCAGGAAATCGAATGCGGTGTCATGGTCGATCCGCACCGCGGCGTCGCCCAGCTCCATCACCGCGAGCCCATCGTCGCCGGTCAGGAGGCGGTCGCCGATCACCATCGGGCGGTTGATCTCGACCGAACCCCAGTCGCTTTCGCCGGCGGGTGCGAACTGCACCTGACCGGAAAGATAGGCGAGACGTGCGACGCGGCCGGGTGACGGCGCGGTGTCGGCGTCTTGGGATTGCGAGGTGTCGTTCGGCTGGTCATATTGCTGCGCCTGCACGGTGGCCGCGCACGCGAACAGCGCGATACCAGTGCAGCCCGCGACCAGCAGCGAACGCAGAAAGCGAATACGGGACATGGCACGCTCCGCAGACTTCCAATCCAGCGCGCTTCATCGAAGCCGTCGGTGCGGCGCGCGGCACCCGACGCTGGGCCTTTTGCCCGTGATCATGACAGTCCAGCGGCGCTGAATGCCGGCCTGCTGCTGCCACTATCCTAAGCGTAGCCTAAGAAAGTGTTTAGCCGGCGTTCGGGAGACATTGCGTGCCCGGCGCGGGCATCGCTACCATGCCTGTCCCGGTGCGGGTGTAGCTCAATGGCAGAGCTGTAGCTTCCCAAGCTACTGACGAGGGTTCGATTCCCTTCACCCGCTTGGATTTCCTGACGATGGTCGACTCGCGCGCTGTGGTTCCGGTTTTTGGCTGGCGCGAGCGCGTGGCGTTGCCGCGCCTGGGCATCGACCGGATCAAGGCCAAGCTCGACACCGGCGCGCGCTCTTCCGCGTTGCATGTTGCGTCGTTGGAGGCGTTTCGCCGCGGCGGAGCCGACTGGTTGCGCTTCGAACTGGCGATCGGGAGACGCCACCCGCGACGCGTCGCGTGCGAGTCGCCCGCGCTGGATCGCCGCCGGGTGACCGATTCGGGCGGTCACGCCGCCGAGCGCTGGTTCATCGAAACCGCCGTGGTGCTGGGCACGCTGGCGATCGCCGTGGAGGTCAGCCTCACCGACCGTCGCGGGATGCTGTTCCCGATGCTGCTCGGGCGTACCGCGCTGGCCGGGTGTGCGCTCGTCGACCCCGCGCGTTCGTATACGCTGTCGCCATCGCTTTCCGCATTGCCACCACGCCGATGAAGCTCGCCATCCTGTCGCGCAATGCACGCCTGTACTCGACCATGCGGCTGCTGGCCGCGGCGCGGGCACGCGGGCACCGCGCCCGCGCGCTCGATCCGTTGCGCTGCTACATGCGGATTTCATGCGAGGGATTCGCGCTGCACTACGGCGGACGCCAGTTGAAGGACTACGATTGCGTGATCCCGCGCATCGGCGCCTCCGTCACCTTTTACGGCACCGCGGTATTGCGCCAGTTCGAGATGATGGGCGTCTACACACCGAGTCCCTCCGAGGCGGTGCTGCGTGCGCGCGACAAGCTGCGCAGCCTGCAGATCCTCGCCAGCCACGGCATCGACTTGCCTGCGACGGTGTTCGGCGACAATCCCGACGATACCCGCGACCTCCTCAACATGCTCGGACCGCCGCCGCACGTCATCAAGCTCAACGAAGGCGCGCAAGGTACCGGGGTGGTGCTGGCCGAAAAGCAGGCCGCTTCGCAAAGCGTGATCGAGGCATTCCGCGGCCTGTACGCCAACTTTCTGGTGCAGGAGTTTGTCCGCGAGGCGAACGGCCGCGACATCCGTTGTTTCGTGGTGGGCGGCCGGGTTGTCGCCGCGATGGAACGCGCCGCCGTCGATGGTGACTTCCGCGCGAACCTGCACCGCGGCGGCACCGGATCCCCGGTCAGGCTGACCGCTGCGGAGCGGCGCGTCGCGCTGCGGGCGGCCCGGGTGCTCGGGCTCGGGATCGCCGGCGTCGATCTGCTGCGCTCCGCGCGTGGCCCGCTGCTGCTGGAGGTCAACGCGTCCCCGGGACTCGAAGGCATCGAGAAGGTGACCGGCGTGGATGTGGCCGATGCGGTGGTCCGGCATCTCGAGGCGGTACTGGCGGAGGCAAAAGGGGCGGCATTGCGGCCTGCCAAAAGTTCTCGATGAGCGCACCCTTTCGCCAGACGGCATTGGTACGAAGCATATCGTTGACGAGCTTGCGACGGTGTGGCTGCTTCGCGCTTCGGCTGGGTGACCATGCTGGTGCCCCGGCCCTGATGGCCGCGCGCGAGTGCCTGACTTCCACGGGTACGCACATCTGCCGAAATCCGTTCGACACCCAGCCGGGCGTCCGCGTGATTCAGCCGAACCACTGAGCGTGTTCCGGCGGCAGGCGCGCGCGTTTCTCGCTAAGCTTGCAGCCTGCGCAAACGAGCGTGCCAGTCGGGAGTTGCCATGCGTGTGCTGGTGATCGAGGACAACAACGACATCGCGACCAATATCGGCGACTACCTGGAGGATCGCGGCCACGTGGTCGATTTCGCCGGCGACGGCGTGACCGGGCTGCACCTCGCGGTGGTCAATGATTTCGACGTGATCGTGCTGGACCTGACGCTGCCCGGCATGGACGGCATCGAGGTCTGCAAGAAGCTGCGCGGCGAGGCCCACAAGCACACGCCGGTGTTGATGCTTACCGCGCGCGACGCGCTGGAGCAGAAGCTCGCCGGCTTCGAGACGGGTGCCGACGACTACATGACCAAGCCGTTCGCGTTGCAGGAACTGGCGGCGCGGCTGGAAGTGCTCAGCCGACGCGGAAAGGGTCCCAAGAGCCGGCTGCTGAAGATCGCCGACCTCACCTACAACCTCGACACGCTGGTGGTCACGCGCGCGGGCCACTCGATCCAGTTGAACCCGATCGGTCTGAAACTGCTGCAGGCGCTGATGGATGCCAGCCCGTCGGTGGTCACGCGGCAAGACCTCGAGCAGAAGGTCTGGGGCGAGGAGTTGCCGGATTCCGACAGCTTGCGCGTGCACATCCACGGCCTGCGCGCCGCGATCGACAAGCCGTTCGACAGGCCACTGATCCACACCCGCCACGGTATCGGCTACCGCATGGTCGATCCGGATGCAGTCCCGGCGTAAGCTCCGCTTCCGGCTGATCGTCACCTTCACGCTGTTCGGCTTCTGCCTCAGCGCGCTGTTCGCGGCCGCCTCGCTGTACGTGCGCGCCAAGGTCGAGAACCAGTTGATCGACCGCAGCCTCGAGGCCGACCTCCAGCAGGCCGTCGAAAACAAGCATCTGCATCCCGGCCAGCCGCTGCAGTCGGAACTGGTCGCGGTGTGGTTGTGGAACAACCGCACGGTGTACCAGGCGCCGCTGGCGTGGCAGGGACTGAGCCCCGGCGTGTACGACATGCGCGGCGGCAGCGACGGCATGCCGCGGCGCTACAAGCTGGCGGTGGTCCGCAAGTACGGGCTGGATGCCTTCCTGACCTACGACATCAGCCGCGAGGACGTCGGCAAGCGCCAGTTGATCACCGGCCTCGTGGTGGCCGTGCTGGTGTTCACCTTGCTGTCGTTGGCGCTGGGCTACTGGCTGTCGCGACGAGTGATGCGGCCGGTGACCGACCTTGCGCAGCGTCTGCGCGCGTTCCGCAGCGGGCGCCGGCTGGAGCCGCTGGCGCCGCATTTCGCCGAGGACGAGGTGGGCGAACTGGCCGCGGCGCTGGATGATTACGCGCAACGCCAGAGCGCGCTCATCGAGCGCGACCGCGAATTCAATTCCGACGTCAGCCACGAATTGCGCACGCCGCTGGCGGTGATCGCCAGCACCACCGAACTGCTGGTGGCAACGCCTGACCTGCCGGAAAAACTGCGCACGCGCCTGCAGCGGATCGAACGCGCGGTGCGACAGGCGACCGAACTCACCCAGGCGCTGCTGCTGCTGTCGCGTGCGGAACGGTCGGGACCCGTGGATGGCGAGACCACCGACGTCGCCAGGGTCGTCGAGGAGGTCGTCGATACCAACCGCCCGGGCCTCGGCAAGAAGCCGATCGACCTGCGCGCCGAAATCGAAGCCAGGGTGACCGTCGAGGCGCCGTCCTCGGTCGTCGCGGTTGCGCTCGGCAACCTGGTCGGCAACGCCTGCAAGTACACCCAGGAAGGTGAGATCGTGGTGCGGGTGCAGCCGGGTCGGGTGCGGGTCGAGGACACCGGCCCGGGGATCAAGGCCGAGGATGCCGAGCGGTTGTTCGAGCGGGGTGTGCGCGGGGAAGGCGAGACGGTCAAGGGGGCAGGGCTCGGACTTGCGATCGTGCGGCGGTTGTGTGAACTCTACGGCTGGCGGGTGACGCTGGCGCCGCGGGCCGAGCGCGGCGCGGTCGCTACCCTCGACTTCGGGAGCGGACCTGCAATGCCGTAGGGCGGGTTTCAACCCGCCATGGGCGGGCGGCGGGTCAAGACCCGCCCTACGCCCGGTTTGGGAGGAAGGTTCGGCGGCAAACCGTCGATCCCGCCGCGGTTTCGGGTCGCGGCGGCGGCGTATACTCGGCCGGCGCCGGCGGTACCCGTGCCGTCGCATGGGGCTCATGGGCTTGCGGGCCGGTTCGGCGTCGGGCAGAGTGGCGCCGGCCGCGGGCGGTTGGCGCGGATATTGCAGCACAGTTGATTCAGTGTTTTGCAACGCACGGTTTCGGGGAGGGGGTTCATGGATATCGCGGAATTGCTGGCCTTTTCGGTCAAGAACAAGGCTTCGGACCTGCACCTGTCGGCCGGGCTTCCGCCAATGATCCGCGTGGACGGCGATATCCGCCGCATCAACCTGCCGGCGCTCGAGCACAAGCAGGTACACACGCTGGTGTACGACATCATGTCGGACAAGCAGCGCCGCGACTACGAGGAATTCCTCGAGACCGACTTCTCGTTCGAGATCCCGGGCCTCGCGCGCTTTCGCGTCAACGCCTTCAACCAGAACCGCGGCGCGGGCGCGGTGTTCCGCACCATTCCGGCAGAAGTCTGGACACTTGAGGATCTGGCGACGCCCAAGATATTCAAGGACCTGATCGACCAGCCGCAGGGACTGATCCTCGTCACCGGCCCGACCGGCTCGGGCAAGTCGACCACGCTCGCGGCGATGGTCGACCACGTCAACAAGAACAATTACGGGCACATCCTCTCCATCGAGGACCCGATCGAATTAGTGCACACCGCGCAGAAGTGCGTGATCAACCAGCGCGAGGTACACCGCGACACCCACGGCTTCAACGAGGCGTTGCGCTCGGCATTGCGCGAGGATCCGGACTTCATCCTGGTTGGCGAAATGCGCGACATTGAGACGATCCGCCTGGCGTTGACCGCGGCCGAGACCGGCCATCTCGTGTTCGCGACGCTGCACACCAATTCGGCGGCCAAGACCATCGACCGCATCATCGACGTGTTCCCGGCGGGCGAAAAGGCCATGGTACGCTCGATGCTTTCCGAATCCCTGCGCGCGGTGATCACCCAGACGCTCCTGAAGAAGGTCGGCGGCGGCCGCACGCCGGCGTGGGAGATCATGGTCGGCATCCCGGCGATCCGGAACCTGATCCGCGAGGACAAGGTTGCGCAGATGTATTCGTCGATCCAGACCGGCCAGCAATACGGCATGCAGACCATGGACCAGTGCCTGCAGGACCTGGTGCGTCGCGGGCTGATCACGCGCCAGGACGCGGCGGCGCGCGCCAAGGTGAAGGAGACGTTCAAATGAGTGCAGGATGCACTCATCCCGTGCAGGCCAGGGATGGCCGACGACACGGGATTCAGTTGCAAATTACGGGACCCGGGACCCGGGACCGGGGACCCGTGAAGAGCCAAAGCGGGCTTTCAGAACATGGACGCGCCTTGTGCGCGAAATTCCGATGGTACGGTGGGAACGGTGGCTGTGACGCGGGCCTTGGCGGCGCAGTGACTGCGTTTGGTCGGGTCCCGGGTCCCGGGTCCCGGGTCCCGGGAGTTATGTCATGAGCGCAGTCGATTTCTCGTCGTTCCTCAAGCTGATGGTACACAAGAAGGCGTCCGACCTGTTCATCACGGCCGGCGTTGCGCCGTCCATCAAGGTCAACGGCCGGATCGTGCCGATTACCCAAACCGCCCTGTCCGCGCAGGAGTCGCGCGACATGGTGTTGAACGTGATGAATCCACAGCAGCGCGAGGAGTTCGAGAAAACCCACGAATGCCAGTTCGCGATCGGCGTGGCGGGGGTCGGGCGCTTCCGCGTGTCGTGCTTCTACCAGCGCAACTGCGTGGGCATGGTGCTGCGCCGGATCGAGGCCAAGATACCGACCATCGAGGAACTGAACCTGCTGCCGATCGTCAAGCAGCTTGCGATGACCAAACGCGGCATCGTGATCTTCGTCGGCGCCACCGGCGCGGGCAAGTCGACCTCGCTCGCTGCGATCGTCGGCTACCGCAACCAGAACTCGACCGGCCACATCATCACGATCGAGGATCCGATCGAGTACGTGCACAAGCACGAAGGCTGCATCATCACCCAGCGCGAACTCGGCATCGACACCGACAGTTGGGAGAACGCGCTCAAGAACACGTTGCGGCAGGCGCCCGACGTGATCCTGATCGGCGAGGTGCGTACCCGCGAGACGATGCAGTACGCGATCCACTTTTCCGAGACCGGTCACCTGGTGCTGTGCACCCTGCATGCCAACAATGCCAACCAGGCGATGGAGCGCATCATCCACTTCTTTCCCGAGGACATGCGCGAGCAGTTGTACATGGATCTGTCATTGAACCTGAAGGGCGTGGTTGCGCAGCAGTTGATCCCGACCCCGGATGGCAGGAGTCGCCGCGTGGCGATGGAAGTGATGCTGGGTACTCCGCTGATCCAGGATTACATCCGCAAGGGCGAGGTCCACAAGATCAAGGACGTGATGAAGCAGTCCACCAACCTCGGCATGTGCACCTTCGACCAGAACCTGGTCGAGCTCTACCACGCCGGCCACGTGAGCTACGAGGACGCGCTCCGTTATGCCGACTCGTCCAACGAGGTGCGCCTCGCCATCAAGCTGGCGCAGGGCGGCGACGCGCATTCGCTGTCGCAGGGCCTGGGCGACGTCGAGCTGACCGAAACCACGGAGCGCGGGCACCGGCTGTAGGGAAATGGTGTTAGGGAAATGGTGTCAGGGGCAATTTTCGCCGCCGGCTCGGCGTTATCCGGCGTTCCTGAAAATTGTCCCTGACACCATTTCAGACACCATTTCACAGACACTGATCTGATCCGTGTTGATCCGTGTGAATCCGTGGTCACTGTTCTGGCTTTCGAATGATCCGCTTTTATCCGCGTTGATCCGTGTCAAATGCTCTTGCTTATCGTGAGGCGAATTCGCCTCAGCGGTGCTTGACGTCGACTTCGAAGTGCAGCCCCTTGTCGTCCAGCTTCACGTCGATGTCTTCGGCCGCGACCATTTTGCCCATCTGCTGGAACGAAGCGATCTGCTGCTGGACCTGGGCCTGGCTATCCGCCGGCGCCATCGCGGCGAAGCGGCCCATCCAGCTCGCGAGCACGCCATACATCTTGCCGTCGAGGTGCATGCGGAACATCCGGTCGCCATCGCCCGCGGGTGCGTCGAGTGTGCCAGCGAGTTTCGATTGTTCGTCGTCGCCGACTCCGATGGCGAGTGCCTTCGGGTTCGCCGCGATCCAACCCTGGTTGCCGCCGCCCAGCATTGCCTGGAGCTTCGGTGGCAGCTCGAACGCCACCGGCTTGCCGTCGGTGGGAATGATCTTGAGCGCGAACTGCGGCAGGGTTTGCTGGATCTTTTGCGCAAGCTCGGCCGGGTTGGAACTCGCGACCAGCATGCGCCCCGCGATCTGCGGGCCGGGCTCCCACTGGTCCAGCACCACGCGGAAGCCGAGCAGCGATGCTGCTTCGGGCGGCATCTGCACCGGCGGATTGGCGGCGGTCTTGGCGAACCGGTTCAAGGATTGCAGTGCCGGGCATTGGTAGGTTTTTGCGGCGGCCGACTTGGCGCGGCCCTGCATGAATGTCTGCCACTGCTTGAGCGGTAACGCCAGCACCAAGTCGAACATCGAGTGGTCCGACGACTCGGCCATGCCGGGCACCGGCTGCTTGAGCGCCGTCAACGCGCCCAGCAACGCCGGCGACAACTGTACGTCGAGGCTGCCACGGGCGTCGGCCTTCGTGTACGTCTGCATGCCGCCGGCAATCAGCGGCACCTGCCGGGCCAGCGGTGCGAATTCTTTTGCGCATGCTGGATCGGTCAACGAGCCGCCGAGATCCTTGGCGAATTCCCGGGTGACCGCGTCCTTGCCGTCATACAGGTTGGCGAACAACTTCGGCGGATCGAGATACCCTGAGCTGCCGTTGTCGATGTAACCGTGCTCACCGTCGATGTGGGCAAGACGGTCGGACGCGTTCTTTGCGGGCTTGGTCAGCCCGAGCAGGCGCTTCAGCATGTCGGCGCTGGCATTGGCGGGCGCGGCCGTGGCGACCAGTTGCTTGCCTTCGATGGCGACGAGGAAATGCAGCTTGGCATCGGTGCCGCCGATCATCTGGTAGCTCTGCCCGTCGAGCGTCGCGGTCGGGGCGGTGACGCCCGCGCGCTTCTCGACGCGCGCCCAGAACGCCTTGAAGGTGTCGGGCGAGGCAAGTTCAATGCGCGCCACCGGCACGTCGCCGATGCCGTACAGCGCGAACAGCGGGGATCGCGAAAACCCGACCGTCTGCGCCAGTTCCTTGCTGGAATGCACGTTGGCGAGTTCCGCCTGCATGGCCTCGATGACCTTGGCGATCGTCGGATCCTTCTGGCCGAGCAGGGTGGCCATCTTGCCGAGTTGCTGGATGTTGGCCGGCATCGTGGCGTCGCTGGCCGCGGCCCAGGCCGCGGTGACATCCTCGGGTGCCCCCTTGAAGTTGGCGATGAGGTACGGCGTGTCGGCCGGCGCCCAGGTGATCGGCGCGTTGGACGCGACGTGCTTGCCGCAGCCGGCGAGCACGACAAAGGAAAGGCATGCGGCCGCAAGGGCCGTCCGACGCAGGACTGGGCGCATGGGTTGTTCCCTTTTTTCCCCGAGAGAGAAGCCGATTATGCCCGGGTCGCGAGCAGTTCCGCCAGCACCGCCATCCGTACCGCGACGCCGTTGGAAACCTGGTCAAGGATTCGCGACTGCGGGCCGTCGGCGACCTCGGGTGCGATCTCGATGCCGCGGTTGATCGGGCCCGGGTGCAGCACCTGCGCGTCGCGGGAAGCCAGGGCGAGGCGGCGCGCGTCGAGGCCGTAATGCGCGTGGTAGTCGGCGGGTTCGGGAAATTGCGCTTCCCGCATGCGCTCCTTCTGGATGCGCAGCATGATCACGACATCGGAACCAGCAAGCGCGGCATCGAAATCCCCGGTCGTGGCACAGCCGGGGAAGTCGCGAAGGGATTCCGGCAGCATCGCTTCCGGTGCGCACAGGCGGATGTCGCGGACCCCGAGCGTGGTCAGCGCGCGCACGTCCGAGCGTGCCACCCGCGAATGGCGGATGTCGCCGCAAATCGTGACACGCAGGGTTTCGAAATCGGGCCGACGCTGGCGGATCGTCAAGGCATCCAGCAATCCCTGCGTCGGGTGTGCGTGGGTGCCGTCGCCCGCATTGATCACCGAGACATCGCTTCGCGCGTGGCCGGCAAGATACTTCGGCATGCCGTTGTCGTGGTGGCGCACCACCAGTGCATCGAGGCGCATCGCTTCCAGAGTGTGCAGGGTGTCGAGCAGGCTTTCACCCTTGCTGGTCGACGAACGCGACAGGTCGAAGTTGATGTTGTCCGCACCCAGCCTTTTTGCGGCGAGCACGAACGAGGTGCGGGTGCGGGTGGACGGCTCGAAGAACAGGGTGAGGACCGTGCGGCCCGCCAGCAAGTCGCGCGGCGCGCCTTCGTTGCGGAACGGTTCGGCGCGATCGAGCAGCCGCGTGATCGCGCTGCGATCGAGTTCTTCGAGGGTCAGCAAGTGGCGCATGAAAGATACGGCGGCGATGAGCACCGGCTTGTTGACCGAAATGCTGGAACGTTTGTGTGCTCTTCCCGAGTCCCGCGTCCCGGGTCCCGAATCCCGCAAGTCTACCCGTTCCGATCGGGCGAATCGGTCATTGCCCCGCAAGCCAGCTCTCGAGTATGACGGCGGCGGCCAGCGAATCGATGTTCGCGGCGTCGCGGCGTCGTGCGGTTCCCGTTGCACGTTGCCCGGCGAACCGGCGCGCCGCTTCCTGCGAGGTGTGGCGCTCGTCCACCAGGTGCACCGGAAGGCCGCTGCGTTTTCCCAGCGCTTCGGCGAATGCGCGCGCTCCGCGCGTGACCTTCTGCTCGCCGCCGTCCAGCGTCAGCGGCAGGCCGACGACGAGTGCCTCGGGTTTCCATTCTGCAAGGAGTGCATCGACGCGGGCCCAGTCCGGTCCACCCGCGTTTACCATCAGTATCGGCAACGGCCGTGCGGATTGACTGATCCGATTGCCGCTGGCGACCCCGATCCGGCGCGCACCGTAATCGAAACCGAGTACACACCTCATGCGCGGCCGGAGTACGAAGTCAAATTGGCGGGATTGATCCCGACCAGCGCCACCGCGGCACCCCAGCGATCGTCGAGCGCGGTATCGAACAGGACATGGTCGTCGGCCCGCACCGTCAGCCAGGCGTTCTCGCGCAGTTCCTGCTCGAGTTGGCCGGCGCCCCAGCCGGCGTAGCCCAGCGCGACCAGCGCCCGTTCCGGCCCTTTGCCATCGGCCATCGCGGCGAGGATGTCGCGCGAGGTGGTGACCGCGAGCGCTTCGTTGATCCGGTAACTGGAATCCCACTCGCGCGGGCTCGCGACGTGCAACACGAAACCACGCTCGGGCTGGACGGGGCCGCCGGCCAGCACCGGCGCGCCGGCAACCTCCCGGCGCCCACACGGCATGTGCATCTGCTGGAGGACATCGCCGAGCCGGTAGTCGGACAGCCGGTTGACCACGAGGCCCATCGCGCCGTCCTCGTTGTGCTGGCAGATGAAGGTGATTCCGCGCGCGAAGTTGGGATCGCCCATGCCGGGCATCGCGATCAGGAAGTGCCCGGTCAGCGACGCGAGGCTGTCCTCGCGGCCACTGCCCGGAAGCTCCCGTGGCTCGCCGCGTGGCCGGCCGCGGCTGCCGGATGTGGATTTGGTGACCATGGCCCGATTGTAACGCGGGCACCCGCGTTGTCAGCGGCGATCGACGGCACGTGTTTCAAGATGATTACCAGGAAGGAATTGCCATGTGCGGGTCATCACAAGTTCGCTGTAGCGGTTGCCGTTGGCATCGGTGTCCTTCGGGATCCGGGGAAACGGCGCCGCGAGGTGCACGATGCGGATGGCCGCGTCATCGAGCACGCGGTAGCCGGAACTTCGGTTGATGGTGACCTCGCGCACATGGCCGTCCATGCCGAGCACCACGGTCAACATCACGTTGCCGTGCAGATGCCGACGGCGCGCGGCGTCGGGATAGTTGAGGTTGCCGATGTGTTCGATCCGCCGCACCCACGCGACCTGGTAGGCGGCGAACGCGGTGCTGCGCGTGTTGGCGGAGATGTATTTCCTGCGCGGGCGGCGCGCGTAGGCTTCCTCGTCGCGGCGGACTTCCTGCGCCAGCCGGGCCATCTCGAGCCGCTGCGGGATCGGAATCGGCGCCACGCGTTGTTCGGTGCTGGGCTGTTCACGGGTGTCGCGTTCGTCGGCGACACGCCGGTCCGCCTTGCCCGCGGTGGTGAGTACGCGCGGCGCGGTCGCCTTCTGCTCCGCCGGGGCTGCCGGCATCACGGCGGTTGGCGCGATGCCCGGGTTCGTGATCGGCAGCGGGCCGGAGAATGGCGCGCCGGGCCGGCGCGCCTTGTCGCTGTTGCCGCCACCGGCGTTGTCGGCCTGGGCGAGGAAGTCGGCTTTGCGCGGCGCTTCGGCGTTGGAGGTATTGACCAGCGTAACGTCCAGCGTCGGCAGGCTGCGCGCAGGCTTGGCGAAGTGGAAGCCGAGCCCCAGGATCACGATCGCGTGCAGCACCAGCGAAAACAGCAATGCGACGCCGATCCGGTCGGCATGCGTGACATGGGTGACGGGGGTTGCGACGGCGTTCACATTCGGGATTCGGGATTCGAGATTCGAGATTCGGGGTGCGGGACTGTACAAGGTCGGGGGCAATGGCGCGGTGGTCCAATGCCCGCTCTGGCAATCAACATCAGCTGAAGTAACCCACGGGTTATCGTGCTGTTCGAGTCCCGAGTCCCGAGTCCCGAGTCCCGGATTCAATCGCATCAAACACCATCCCGGCAATATTCAGCCCGAACTGTGCATCCAGTTCACGCACGCAGGTCGGCGAGGTGACATTGACCTCGGTGAGGAAATCGCCGATCACGTCGAGTCCGGCCAGCAGGATGCCGCGCCGCGTCAGTTCCGGCCCCACTTCGGCCGCAATCCAGCGGTCGCGGTCGCTCAAGGGCTGGCCGACCCCGCGGCCGCCGGCGGCGAGGTTGCCGCGGAAGTCGGTGCCCTGCGGAATCCGTGCCAACGCGTACGGCACCGGCTCTCCATCGATCACGAGAATCCGCTTGTCGCCCTCGCTGATTTCGGGGATGAACTTCTGCGCCATCACGAAGCGACGGTCGTCGCCGGCCAGCGTTTCCAGGATGGAGTTGAGATTCGGATCATCGCCGCGCGAGCGGAAGATGCCGCGTCCGCCCATGCCATCCAGCGGCTTCAGCACCACTTCACCGTGCTCGTGCGCGAAGCGCCGGAGTTCCGCGCGGTCGCGTGCAACCAGCGCCGGCGCGCAGCACTGCGGGAACCATTGTGCAGCGAGCTTCTCGTTGAAATCGCGCAGCGCCTGCGGCGCGTTGACCACCCGCACGCCCGCGCGCGCGGCAAGGTCGAGCACCAGCGTGTCGTAGAGGAACTGCAGGTCGAACGGCGGGTCCTTGCGTGCCAGCACGATGTCCGCGGCGTCGGCCAGCGGCTGCCAGCCCGGCTCGCCCAGCGTGAACCAGTCGCGGGTGTCGTCGCGCACCTCGAGCGGGGCCAGCCGTCCCCAGGCTACGCCTTCGCGCACCGCGAGGTCGCCCTGTTGCAGGTACCGGAGTGGATGGCCGCGCCGCGTCGCTTCCAGCAGCAGCGCGAGGGTGGTGTCCTTTTCGGGATGGATGGCGCCGATCGGATCCATCAGCACCGCAACGGTGACAGTCATTTGCATTACCGATCCGTTCTCACAAGGCTTTCCGCGTCGCGCATCCCCATCCCGCACCATTCTCCGTTCCCTGTTCCCGCCTTTCTTCGATCTTGTCGTGGGAGTGCAACGCAGGATCACATTCAACAGGTGCCCGTTGGTGTATCTTGGCACACGCGGCCGGGCTCGCCATGGAAGGCATCGGGATCTGTCATCAGGGGGATGGATCATTGGGGAATCTGTTCCGAAGGGGCGTGACCGCTGTCACAGTTGGCCGGTGGTGTGGCATCCATGTTGCATGCCATCTCATCGCCTCCCCCTCGAGGTGGAACCCTGACCGTGAATGACAACGCCAATCACGACGGCCTGACCGGACTCAAGGTCATGGTCATCGACGATTCCAAGACCATCCGTCGCACCGCCGAAACCCTGCTCAGGAAGGAGGGCGCGGAGGTGCTGACCGCGACCGATGGTTTCGAGGCGCTCAGCAAGATCTCCGACCTGAAGCCCGACATCATCTTCGTCGACATCATGATGCCGCGGCTGGACGGCTATCAGACCTGCGCGCTGATCAAGAACAACCACGTGTTCCGCTCGACGCCGGTGATCATGCTGTCCTCGAAGGACGGCCTGTTCGACAAGGCGCGCGGCAGGATTGTGGGTTCCGAGCAGTATCTGACCAAACCTTTCACCCGCGATGAACTGCTGGACGCGATCCGGCAGCATGTCGCAGCCGTCAAATAAGGCGCGCGCCGAAACCGGCCCGCGCCCATGGGGAATCCAATGGCACACATTCTGATCATCGACGACTCGCCCACCGACGTGAAGATCTTCTCTGGCGCGCTGGAGCGGGCGGGACACAAGGTCAGCGCAGCCGAGACCGCCGAGGCGGGCATCGCCGCCGCGCAGAAGAACAAGCCCGACCTGGTGTTGATGGACGTGATCATGCCGGGCATGAACGGTTTCCAGGCCACCCGCAGCCTCACCAAGGATCCGGCGACCAGTGCCATCCCGGTGGTGATCGTCACCACCAAGAACATGGAGACCGACCGCATGTGGGGCATGCGCCAAGGCGCCAGGGACGTGCTGGTCAAGCCGGTCAGCGAAAAGGATCTGGTGGACAACGTCAACAAGCATCTCGCGGCTCACGCCTGAAATGGGCAAGAAGCGCTCGCAAGCAAACCAGCGGCATCGCCACGGCGAGCCGCGGCTGGCGCAGGCCGCGGAACCCGATGTGGCGGCGGCGGGGAACACCGCGGGCGCCGTCCAGCCGGAGGGCGCGTACGCGCTGCTCGCCGATTACGAGCGCCGCAGCCTCACCCATGACCCCGGCGTGCCCGAGCAGATCGAGGCACCCGGCCTGTGGCGCGCGATCGGTTTCCGGGTCGGCGAGCGCAGCTTCGTCAGCGGCATCGACGAGATCAGCGAGATCCTGATCTCGCCGCCGCCCGTCACCAGCATCCCGGCGACGCGGCCGTGGCTGCTGGGTGTCGCCAACGTGCGCGGCAACCTGATCGCGCTGGTGGACTTGAAACAATTCCTGTTTGAGCAGCGCACCCACGTCACCGGGCGCGCGCGGGTACTGGTGGTGCGCCAGGTCGGCGGCAACGTCGGCCTGCTGGTCGACGAACTGCTGGGCCAGCGCAACCTGAGCGATGCCGACCGCTTGGGCGCCGAGGGCGAAGCCGACGAGCGGCTGACGCGCTTCGTCACCGAGAACGTGACGCTTGGCGCGGCGCGGTTGGGTCGGTTCAGTATGGTGGAATTGACGCGCGCCGCGGAGTTCCAGCACGCGGGGTTGTGAGGGGAGTAACGAACATGCAAGCGACAAACTTGTCAACGAGGTACGAACCATGAGTGCGAAACCCGGTGTGGTACGCCAGGGCACGTCCGTGCAGACCTGGCTGATCATCCTGTTGCTGCTGGCGATTGTCCTTGCCGGCGCCGACTTCTTCCTCCTGAACCGGCACGACAGCCAGGACCGCCAGGCCGCGCAGCTCACCACCCAGATCCAGGTGAACTCGCAGCAGGTCGCGAACTTCGCGCTGCAGGCCGCCAACGGCAACATCGACGCGTTCAAGCAACTCGCCGGTACGCGTGCCGCGGTGGCTGCCGCGGTGCAGCATCTCAGCCAGGGCGACGCCGCGACCGGCCTGCCGGCCTACGGCGAGGCGATCGGGATCCGCGGGCCGGTGACGGCGCTCGGCAAATCCTGGAACCAGTTGAACGCAGACCTCGGCAAGATCGAGGCCAACCGGGACGCGGTGCTGGATTCCGCCGCGCAGGCGGCGACCTTCAACCAGCAGATGCCCGACCTCAACTCCAAGATCAACCAGGTCATCAACATCCTGCAGTCGCGGGGATCGTCCAGCCAGATCTACACTGCCTCGCAACTGATGGTCTCGGGTGACCGCCTGATCCGCCGCGTCGGTGACGTATTGCAGGGCGGCGCGGATTCCGCGAGCGCTGCCAACGGCCTCACGCTCGATTCGACCAATTACGGCGCCGCCCTGAAACAGCTTGCCGACTCCGCTCCGCGGGAGGCGGCCAAGATCCTGGGC
>JBOHYT010000261.1:0-3916 GCA_050738055.1 Rhodanobacteraceae bacterium | reverse complement strand
CGGCAGCCCGCCCAACGCATGGTCCGAACAGCCGCAATTCTCATAGTGACCCCGCAGGTCATGCAGGACGCCGATCCACAGATATCCGGAGCCTTTGTACAGGGCGATATGCTCCTTCAGGGCTTGGCGCGGGTCGGGTAGATGGCCGCGAACGTGTGTGAGCACGTCGAGGGCGTAAGCGCCGTCCTCGGTTGTAATCGTGACATGGCTTTCGCCGGTCTCAGTCCCGAGGTTCGAGAGCACCAACCTGGCGGAGCCTTCGCCCGGGATGCTCTTGGGGAAGGCGACAATGGTAGTGCAGGTGCAACTGGATTCGACCGATTTTACGTGCACAGCCATGGGTCTGGGATTGTGAAGAACGACTTCAGTTTGCTTCGTTTCCGCCGGATCGAGGGCCAGAATGAGCGGCGTGGAAAATTGGAGCGGCGCCGTATCTTCCGGCGGCGTGACGAGCTGGATTTGCTGCGCTGCTGGAACCTGCGATTGCGGTGACCGGGTGAGATCCATGACCAACACGATGCCGCCGAGCAGCAAACCCACCATCTCAAGCGGACGCAGCCAAGCGGGCTTCTTCTTTGCCATCAGCGATGGCTCGAAGCCGTGACTGCCGCCGGCGTGCATTCGTAGGTGATCGTCGCTTCCAGGCGCGGGGCGACGTTCGACGAGGTGATGACTTCGACCGGGATTTTCTTGTGGGCGTACTGCGGCACGGCCTTCAGGTGGAACTGGACCGCCAGCGATCCGATGGGCGGGATCTTGTGGAAGCCGCTGAACTCCCACTGCACGCAACTGCAATCGCCGGCGACGCGGCGGATCTCGACCTCGGTGTCCAGGCCGTTCAGGATGGTGATCGAGCCGGTGCAGGGCGTGCCTTCGGGGAACGTGCCGAGGTCAATCGTTGTGTCCGCCAGCGCGATTTTGCCCTTCACGTCTTCCGGCGTCAGTTCCGGTTTGGCCGGCGCGGCGGGCGGCGCTTGCGGCGAGGCGGGGACGGTCGCTGCGTGAGCGGGCGCGGCCGGCAGATCGGCCGAGCCCGTGTCGCGGCGTTCGCAGCCGCCGCACAGTGCCAACAACGCGAGGAGGAGCCAGCAGGTCTTGCGCACGGCAGAGGTCTCCCCGGAGGCTTAGTTCACGCTGTAGCCGGTGGCCTTGGCCCAGGTCCGGATCGAGGCGATGGCCTGCGTGTTGGCGGCGGGCTTGGCGTAGTCGTATTTGAAGTCGTGGCCCGCGATCTGGCGCAGGGCATTGCCGGCGATCTTGCGGATCAGCGGCGTTTTGTCCTGTAGCGCCTCCATCAGCATCGGCACGGTCACCGGCAGGTCGGCTTTGTCGTGGCGCTCGGCCAGTTCATGAACCACGGTCTGGCGCAGGGTGGCGTCGGCGTCGTGACGGTACTTGATGGCGTAGGCGAGGCCCTCGGTGCCGGGCAGGGTCAACAGCACCGTCACCACGTCGGACTTCAGCCGCGCCGGGCCGCTGCGTTCCAAATCGATCAGGTCCTTTTTGAACTTTTCCGCGTCGCGCTTGCGAAGAATGAGATTGATCGCCAGCGCCGCGGTGTCGGGGGCCTCGGAAGCCTGAGCGAGAACCCGATGCAGGAGCGCCTGGGTCTCGGGGGATGCGTAGTTGGCTTCGGCGTCGTTTTTGAGCGTGGCGAGGTCGGCGTTGAGATTGGCGCGGATGGTTTCCAGATGCCGATCGGTGCCGGCGGGGAAGGGATTGGTCGTCGCAACCGACGAATTGGCCGGGGCGGCCGCCGCTTGCGGCGCAGCGGGCGCTACTGCCACATGGGAACTCGACAGCAGGATCCCTCCGACCACCCAGATGCCGACGAGCACAACCGCCGCGACCGTCGATTTGACGCTCATCGGTGGGCCTCCACAGCTTCAGCCGCTTGGATCGCCGATTGCGTGGGCGCCAAATCGGGCGGGACATCCTTGAGCTGCTCCGGCGGGACGACTTCGACGGTGAAGACGATGGTGCCCTTACAGTCGGGGCAGTGGACATGAGCGAAATAGGTGCCCATCTCCGCGCCCATGGTAAAGGTCTGGCTGGCGAGGCCGTCTTTGTCCGCCTTGACCGTGATCGAGAACTTGCCGTTTTCGAAGGTGCCGTTCTGCGGCGCGTAGAAAGTCACCGGCCGGCCGGGTGCGGCTTTGACCGTCAGTTTGTGGCGCGCTGGCAGGTGCACAAGGCCCCACTGGTGGATCGGCGCGAGCGCCTGGATCGGCGGCAACTGGTCGTAGGAGATTTTGTTCGAAGTCTGGTAGACCCGGCTGGGGTCGATCCGCGCGTAATAGCCCGGGTCGCGGTCGACCTGCCCGGCGTCGTAGGCTTCGGGCAGAAGCTGCCCTTCGGGGCGAGGTTTTTCCCGTGCGGCGAAATAGGCCTTTAGCTCCGCCTCGTCGGTCGGGCGCACGGCGTAGTAGGGCGGCTGCTGGTTAAAAATGTCCGGTCCGGTTCGCTTTTGGGTAGGCTGGGCCAAAGGTGCAACCGGTTTGTTAACTTGGGCTGCTTGTGGCTCGCTTATCGGCACAATGTGCGCGGGCAATGGTTGACGGTCGTGCAGCAAAACTGCAATCAGCACCACGCTGACGGCACAGAGGGAAGCCAAGATCAAAAAGGGCTTGTCCATAGGGAAAACTCGTAGGATGGTCGGTGGTGTTCGGTAACCATACACCCGGAACGAAGCCGCGCAATGCGATTTTTTTCCAAAGCGCTACATGGGAGCAGTAAGGAATGAAAATAGGTATTAATATTTGATGAAGACAGTTGATTTCTGGGCACTTCGGGGTTCAATACCCGTGCTTCATTCCCACCTTGCTTAGCACCCCTGTTTTTTCTCCGCTCACGCTGACTGAGTGGAAGGTGTGTCTTGTTGTGCTGTCTTTTCCGGTGCCCTCGCAAGGGAAAAACCATGAACCTCCGTGCACTCGCCCTCGTTGCCAGCCTGGTCGCGATGGTCCACGTAGCGGGGCTCCAAGCCTCCAACGTGTCCGACTACCAGGATGGGGATGGCTCGCCAGCGTCGGGCACCGAGCAGTACGAGTTGATGCAACTGTATCCCGGCGGCACCTTCCACAACCGGACCATCTGCGAGGTCTACAACACCGCCGGGCAGCGCAAGAACGCGATCCTTCGCTGGGCGAATATTTTCGGCTACGGCGTCGATCAGATCCCGCCCAACGCCACCATCACCAGCGCCACCGTCAAACTGCACGGCAACACCTACGGCACCTACGGCGAGACCATCAAGGCCTACCAGGTGCTGGAGTCTTGGAACCAGAACCAGGCGGGGCAGGTGACTTGGGTCAACCGCACCGTCGATTCGCTGGGCAATACCGCGTGGAGTGTGCAAGGCTGCGACGATACGCCCAGCCGGAGCACCACGCTGCTGGGATCGGCCACCTACACCAGCTTCCAACAGTGGATCGACATCGACGTGACCGGAGCCGTGCAGAACTGGTCGGCCAACCCCAGTTCGAACAACGGCGTCATCCTGACCGGCGACGGGACCTCGCACGACTGGGGCTGCGACGGCGCGGGCTGCACCACCCAAGCCGACCGGCCGATCCTGGAAATTACCTGGGATGTGGGAAGCTCGACCGACGTCACCGCGCCGGGTGCCGTGACGAACCAATATGAACAGAACCAGAACAACCAGGTCCAGCTTTCCTGGACCAACCCGACCGACAGCGACCTGTGGCGGATCATGGTCGTGCGCAAGGCCGGCTCAGCGCCGACCGGTACCCCCACCAACGGCACCGTCTACAACGTGAGCGACGCGGTGGGCGACGGCACGGTGGTTTTCGACGGCGATTGGAACGGCTACGTGGTTCCCACCTCCTTTTTGGACACCGGGGTGACCAACGGGACGCCCTACTATTACGCCATTTTCGCCGCCGATACCTCGCTC
>JBOHYT010000260.1:0-3133 GCA_050738055.1 Rhodanobacteraceae bacterium | reverse complement strand
GGGCAAGGCGCTGGTTGCGTACCTGATGTCGTTGAAGCAGACGAAGATTCCCGGCTTCACGATGAACGGCGGCATGGGTGGTCCGACTTTGGCGGCTGCCCCGGCGGCTGCATCGGCGCCCGCGTCGACCGGCGGCTATGCGTTCGATGCGGCCAAAGGCAAGGCCTTGTTCGATGGCACCTGTGCGGCGTGCCACCAGGCGGCGGGCGAAGGAGTGCCGGGTGCATTTCCGCCACTCAAGGGCAACGCAGCCGTCAACGACGCCGACCCGACAACGCAGCTCGACACCATCCTGCACGGCCGACACGGCGTCGTCATCGGCGGCGTGAAATACTCCGGCGCCATGCCCGAGTTCGCCAGCCAGTTCAGCGACACGCAAATCGCCGACATCGCAAACTACGAGCGTTCGTCGTGGGGCAACCATGCGAAGCAACTGACCCCGTCCGAAGTCGCCGCGATACGCGCCAAGGGCAAGTAACCGGAGCGTTCCCGATGCACAGCATGATGCAGAACATAGCGATGGGGCCGTTTTGGGGAATCGTCGCGGTCTCGGTTCTCGGTGGCATCGTCACGATCGGATGCTTTGCGATCATGTTCAGGTTGATTTTCCGCCCCGGCGAGATTGATCCTCACCATCCGAAGTACGAAATCCTGCGCAGGGACCGCTAGAACGAGGTCGTCGCCATGCCCAATCCACGCGTTCGTGTGTACCTGGACAACAATCCCGAGCCGGTCATCGACCACGAGTTGCCGACCCGGCTCGACCTGGATACGCGCACGCTGCAGGACGGGCCGCACCGCCTGATCGTGCGGGCGGCTGGCCAGAGTGGCGTCGAGGGCATCGAGGAAATTCCGTTCCATGTCCAGAACGGGCCCGGCATCCTCGTTTCCGGGCTGCGACCCGGTTCCACCCGCAATGGCATCGTGCGGATGAACGTGGATGCATTCAGCGCCGACGATCCGTTCGACCCACGTCGCGCGGAGGCGCGCTCGGCGATTCCGACGTGGGTGTGGGTGCTGTTCATGGTGATCATCGCCTGGGTCGTGTTTTACGTCGCGTCCATGTGGTTTCCGCCGCCGAAGTTTGCCAACACGCCTACCTACGGCAGCAATCCGGCGGCCGTGACCTATGGCAGCAAGGCGAAAAACGAGAACAAGGGCCACCCGGCGACGTCCGCGCGCGGTGATCCCGATCGCCCTGCGCAGAAGTTCTAATCAGCTTCTCAACCCCGTACCGGGGCAGGCGTTCGCGGAGAAACAAGGACTTGCGAAAATTTGTTTCTCAAGAGCCAACCGACCGGCGCGCCGGTAGACGTCCGAAAGAAACGTACCGGTGGCTACCATGGAGAGCGGTAGGGGCGGAACCCCCGAAGCGGTTTCCGCCGGATTCGCCGTTGGCGGAAGCGGCTGCGCCGATTCCGCCCTACCAGACTACTGCCAGCGGGTCGTGGATCGTCTGCACAAGAAGGCGGAAGCGATGGGTTACACCCATCTTCCGATCGCCGCAAGAGAAAATAGCTATGTAGATCAGATACGTAATTTTTGTTTCTTGTGTGAGACCCTGGAAACGCCAGTCGTCCGGGCTCGGCTAGAAGCTGGCTTCGCCGCCGCTCTCGACGCCGCGTGAACCGAGTTCCTTGATCTGGTCCGCCATCTGCTTTGCGGCGACGGTCCCCTGTCCGCACCACATCGCGAGCGCCAGGATGAAGATGCTGAAGATCGCCAGGATCCACATCCCGGTGAAGAAGCCGTACAGGTCGATGCCGCCCATGTCGCCGCCCGGGCCGAACCAGCTGATCAGCCACATGCCTATGAAATAGGGGAGCAGCCACCAGGCCTGTTGCCAGCCGAGTTGCGCCAGCGGCTTGCGCTTGACGGCATACCAGGCGAGGTACACGACGACGTACACCGCGACCAGCCCGAACAGGATCTGGACGGTTTCATAGCCGGTCCAATAAATGATCCAGTTGGAGAAGATGAAGGCGATCACCGAGACCGCGGTGACCGCCCGCAGTCTGAACGGGCGCGGGTGGTCCGGCAGCGCGCGGCGCAGGTGCAGGAGGATGATCGGCCCGATGCTGTAGGACAGCACCGTGATCAGCGAGACGGCGGTGACGAGTTTTTGCCACGAAGGAAACGGGAAGAAGAAAATCACCCCGACGACCCAGGTAACGATGAGGCCGATCCAGGGCACGCCGGCCTTGTTCAACTTCACGACCTGTTTGGGTGCGTTGCCCATTTCGCCCGCGGCCATGATGATGCGTGGGCTCGCCGTCGCGTAGATGAAGGCGGTCCCCATCGGCGAGACGAATGCATCGATGTACAGGATGATCGCCCACCAGAAGGCGCCCACCGCCACCGCGATCGCCGCCAGTGGGCCGAACATGCCACTGAAATGCAGGTGCTCCCAGCCTCCCGCGATATCGGTCGGCTTCAGCGCGATGATGAACGAAAGCTGCAGCCCGATGTAGATCAGCATCGAGATGATCACCGATCCGATCAGGGCGATGGGGATGTAGCGCCCCGGATTGCGCGTCTCGCCGGCCAGCGCGATGGCCTGCTGGAAGCCGAGGAAGCTGAAGATGATCCCCGCGCTCGCGACGGCGGTAAAGATTCCGCTGATGGGAGTGCTGCCCGCGTGCGCGGTCAGGTTGCCCGGATGGAACGAATAGGCCATCAGGATGCCGATCGTCGAGAGCGGGATGGCGATCTTCCACCAGGTGGTGACGCTGTTGATGGCGACCACGATCCGGATGGCGAGGAAATTCAGCACCACCACGAACGCCAGCAGGATGATCGACACGATCGTGCCGAGGTGGGTGAGGATGCCGGTGGTGGGAACGATGAGGCCGGGGATGTAGTTGTTGGCGTAGGTCACGACCGAGGTGACTTCGACCGGCGGCACCGAGACGAAAGCAAGGAACAGGATCCAGGTCCAGATCTTGCCCACCAGGTCGCCGTGGCTCACGTGGGTCATGTGGACCAGGGCGCCGGAATTCGGGAACATGGTGGCCAGTTCGGCGAACACGAAAGCGAGGAAGAGAATCGCCACCGCCCCCACGATCCAGGAAAACACCGAGAGCGGTCCCGCTTCCAGCGCCGCGTGCAGGGCACCGAACAACCAGCCCGAGCC
>JBOHYT010000259.1:0-12844 GCA_050738055.1 Rhodanobacteraceae bacterium | reverse complement strand
ATAGCCTTTGAAAATGTGCTCATTTTCTGAGCACGAAAACTTAGTAATTAAAACTTTATGAAGAAATGCGTTTTTTCACATTTCAATAGGTACTTGGTAAAGATTTATTAACGAAGAGGGCGGGGGGGAACAGTGGCATGATTAAGCACACTTTGTTTCTAGGTGCGGTAATTTCATAGGTCGATTTCGTAAGCCTATTTTTTGGAATGGCTTGTAAAATTCAATTTGCTAATAACTGGTTTTCAAAAGGCCCGAAATAATGCCCAAAATCCCACCTCTTTCTGAATTCGCCTTGGGCCCCTTTGGCGTGCTCATTCTGGACGTTTTAGCGCAGGGACTAAATTCACCTTCTGGTTGGAATTACCCCGGCGTGCGGATTGACTTCGCGGCATGGTTGGACCGGAAGCCGACCGCCTCCGAACGGGTGGCGCTGTCGCGGAATATCTCCCGGCTGGAAGGCATGGGGTTGGTGGTGCGCTTGCCGGGTCCCTATTCAATACGGATTTTATAAAAGCCGCAGAGAGAAAACAGAGAAAAAACGCTGGAAGCCGCTGTGATCAAATAGGTTGCGAAGATCGACCGGAAAATACTTGGCGCCAGCACGGCAAGTAGAGAATGGTTCAGACCTTTTCTCGATTTCTCAAAAGCCGTTAACCATTTGGAATTTTGTTCGATGGCGCGAACAGATTTCCGTTGTGGTTTACAGGTCGAGAGAATTTTGCACCCGCCCCCGCATCGGCGCCGATTCATGCCGTGCCCTCCGCGGGCGTTTGCAGGGCTTGGATTCCCTTCGCCGTCAGGCGGTATTTTTGCAGACGGCTGTTGGGCTTGTCAGGGAGCGTATATTCGACCAGTCCTTGAGCTACCACCTCGCGCATGGCCGCATGCAACTGGCCGTCGATTCTTTTCTTGCCAACACTGCCCGCGACTTCGGCCTTGGACAACGGCCCTGGCTTGAGGGCTGAGAGTATGCGCGCCTGAATGTCTCCCTCCGACTCTACCCTTGACTCTACCTCCGACCCTACCTTTGACTCTACCTTGGGCCGACCGGTATCCCCCACCTGAACCCGGAACGTGACCACCGCGGCGCCGGTAATTTCCTCAAAGGTCGGAGGCGGGATTCCCGCCTCGCGGCACATGGTGATGACGCGATTGGTGCCCCGTCCCCACTTTTCGATGAGACCCGCGCGGTTGAAGAGATCGGCGATGATCGGATTTCGCTGTACGGACGAATGCGACCGGCTGAGTTTTTCCGGCGTGATTCCAGCCGGGAAAGTTCCCGCGCTCCAAACCTCCACGCGGTCATCGAAAATGGCGAGGGAAATCGCGCCCCCCGCAATGGAATAATCTCGGTGAATGAGCGCATTGACCAGAATTTCCCGCATGGCGTCGATGGGAATAAGCGGTGCTTCCACCCGCCGCAATTGCCCCGGCACAATCTTGGCTGGCATCGGGAAGTGGCGCTGGCAAAACAACTCACCCTCTTCGAGCAGCTTGAATGCCGGAGCGCGGACCTGGCGCTGATCCATGAACTCGGTTTTGTCGGTGCCTTTGAACCGTGCCATTCGCAGTTCGCACTGCGGGTAATCGGGCATGAATTCTTTCCCGAACAGCACGACCGCGGCCCGGAGAATCTTGCCGTCCCGGCGCAGTTTCAGCCGGTCCAGAATATCTTGCAGCCGATTTCCAACCGGGCCCGTCAGTCGCCCTACCGACGCCGCAATATTGACGATGCGAAATACTTCATCGCGGTTAATGTCCCGCAGTGTCAGCCGCGCGTCGGGCTGGTTCTCCCAACTCCGGACTTCATGCACTCGCGACAATAGCGCGGCCTCGTAGCGCGTTTGTGCCATGCGACGGGTGGTACTGGTAATCCGTTCATAGGCCCGGCCGTCATAGGTGAACGGACGTTTATCGAAATCGGCGTCCGCGCGCACGGCCAGAATCTCACGGCCAGACTCGAGTTTAAGACGCTGAATGTTGAGATGAACCGCCGGTTCAAAATGCGCCGTCGCCTGCGCGATTTCCCGCAAGGTGCTGTCGGTGAGGTCCTGACCGACGGCTGTGCCATCGGGCCTGATACCGAACAGAACCGTGCCGCCGGAGCCGTTGAGAAACGCACAGAGCGTGTGCATCCCCACCTTCAATTCGCCGGTGGAGCGTTTGAATTCAACGTTCTCGCCTTCACCCTGGGCCAGCAAGGCTGCGAGTTCTTTGGCGCTGATGGTAGGCGAACGGCTCATGCTGGAACCCGCTGGAATGGAAGGCGACAGGACATGGGCGCATTTTAGCGGCTGGTTGCCGATCGAATACCGGCTGCCGGACGGAACGCCAGCTGTGAGATTGGAATTCCACCGGCGCCCGATAGTGGTACCCAGCAGTCGGCGAATCCGTGCCCCGTTTGCGCTACGTTGCGCCAGCACGCTCACGCGGCAGCCCTCCAACTCGGCGCCCCGACGCGCCCACGGTGGCCAGAAAGGCGATCTGGACCGCGTCTGGCCAGGCGACGGCGGGCTTGCGACAGCGCCGTGGCGCCCATAATCGCAGCTTCCCCATGTTTGGACCCGGATGTATGGCCACCACGCCCAAACCGCCCCGATGGCTGCTGCCCAAGGATTGGCCCGCCAAGGTCAAACAGGCCGTGCTGGCCACGATCTCTCTGGCGACCGTGGCAGCCGTCAGCACGCGTGCATGGTGCGCCAACAGCCCCCTGGCGCGAGTGCGGATGAAAACGGAACTGGATACAGCGAACGATGAGATTGCGCTGCTGCGCGAGGAAATCCGGATCAAAGACGCACGGCTGGCGGCGATTGAGCCCAAGCAGCGGCCGCTGTACCCGCCGGCGGAACGGCTGGCCATTCTGGAACTGAAGGCGCGGCGTGGCTGGTCGAATGCGCGGGCGGCCCGCGTGTTCCATCTCGCCGCCAAGACCATTGCCAGTTGGCTGAAGCGGCTGGACGAGGCTGGACCCGAACCGCTGGTCCAGGTGCGCGTTCCCGTCAACAAATTCCCCGACTTCGTTCGGTACACCGTCCAGCGGCTCAAGGTCCTGTGCCCAAGCATGGGCAAGAAACGGATCGCACAGGCCTTGGCTCGTGCAGGCATCCACCTGGGTGTCACGACCGTTGGTCGCATGGGTAAAGAACCGCCGGTCGCGCCGCCGGCGCAAGAAGTGGTAGCCGCCAAGGCGCAGGAAGCCGCGGCCGCGAAGCCCGTCCGGAAGCTGAAGTCCAAATACCCCGACCACATTTGGAACATTGATTTGACCGTGGTTCCCACACTGGCCGGCTTCTGGCTGCCCATTTTTCCCTTCGCCCTTCTTCAGCGCTGGCCGTTCTGCTGGTGGGTGGCGGTTGCCAAGGACCATTTCTCGCGGCGCATCATTTACGTCGACGCCTACAAGACGCAGCCCAAGGCACGAAGAATGGGCACGTTCCTGAAGGAGGCGGTGAAGGAAACTGGCCGTGCGCCCAAACATTTGATCACCGACAAAGGCAGCCAGTTTACGAGCACCGTGTTCACCAAGGTCTGCCTGGTTCTCGGTGTACTGCAACGATTCGGCGCCGTTGGCAAGTACGGCAGCATTTCTCGCGTCGAACGATTCATGCGATCTTTGAAGACCGAATGCACACGCGAACTGCCGCAAACTCCGCTCACGCGCAAAGGCATGATGGCTGAACTTCTGGCTTACGCCGCCTGGTTTAACCATCATCGCCCGCACCAAGGTTTGCAAGGCCGGACGCCGGAGGAACGATATCGGCGCGTCCGACGCAAAGATTCCTACCCACGCATCGAACCGCGACCGCAATGGCCGCCAGGCAGCCCATGCGCCGCACCAAAAGCCGCTGTACGCGGAGAATGCGGCGCGAAGTTCAATCTGGAAGTCAGCCACTTCCAAGGCAGAAAATATCTGCCCGTTGTGACGCTGAGGCGTGTTGCGTAGTGACTGTCGTTCATTGAATCGCAAAAACGTTCGCTCCATTTTCGTGCAGGGACATTATGGCCCGACATGGCCTACCTTGCGTCGCCGTCATGGTCATTTTTGTCGGTTCCCTCCTCATTTTCCCTACGGACACCTCGCTGGACTGCTTCAGCGACAGGCGCTGCAGCGCCGCCAACTCCTGGACTAATTCCATGAGCGATCTCCTATAAAATGTGACAAAAAACACAGACTCTCGCTCTCCGGTCGCGTTAACCGGAAAGCGTGGGCAGGATTGCTCACCTGCGGTCAGAACTCAAGGCAAGTTCACGAGGAATAGCGAGTTATTCGGCTGTAGGAGCGGGTGTGACAGTAGGCGTTGAATCAGGTTCAACAGTAGCCGTGGCGGGGCTCGCGGTAGCCGGTGCCGCCAGTGATAGCGAATTGGCGACACACGGCACCGGCAGCCGCACCAAGCCCACAGCCAAAATGGCAGCCAACTCTTCCAGCCGCGCGGCCGGTGACATCGAAGCAGGATCAAATGGCAATGACATAGCGATGACTCCATGCAAGGGGAGCCCAACAGCCAACACCATCTCCGAGCCCGGCACGGCGCCAGACTTGGAAGGAGATAGGTGGAAAGGCAGGGCCAGGAGAAGAAGGTCCCGACCCGTCGCCGACTGACCGTCCCAGCGCCGAGCGCTGCCCCCGATGGCACGTCGTTGCCGCCATGGGTCGCATCCGAGAAGAAATAGCGCTGCGACTGCCGCTTTCGCGGCAGCGCCAGAAATGTTCCGCAGGCGCCAATACGGAGGACCAAACAAATCCCCCATTAGTTATTTGCCGGTCGAGCCTCAACATTTAAAAGTTTTTTCAAAACGTTCTACCGGTAGCACCTAAAAATGAAAAAAGTTGAAAAGCAGGCCGTTTTCGAGGCCGAGCAGAGACAACCAACAGCCGATACCATCCCCGAGACCGGCGTGATGCCGGGCTTGAACAGGAATGGGTAGAATCGATACAGGAACACGAAAGGGCCCGACGGCGCACCGCCCGGCTTGGATTGAGGAACCAAAGTGGTGGTATAGAGAAAGGCACGGCCCGAGGGCCGCAGGGTCAGTAGTTGGCGGAAACCGCTGCCAGCGTCCGAGCGGACGACCGACTGGCGTTTTTCACCATGACCCGGGGTTGAGGACGCGCCGAAGACCGGCGTTCAGATGGAATGGGGGCCGAATGACAATCTTCGCCCACTGATAAAGCCGTACCGGGGGTTTCGGCCGGGACCATCCTTTTTTGAAAATCCGCAAATCCTGCTGAAATAAATTTGCTCTGCAGCCGTGACCGCATCCGCCGGAGCTGGCTGCGGCTGGTTTTCAGCGCCAGTGCGATTTCGTCCTCCGTAAGGCGGTGGCCAACTTCGTCTTCCACCAGCAACAACATACACAGGTCTTGCAAATTGTCCGGCAGGCTGGCCACCACTTCCCGAACCCGCTTGGCCAAATCCAAATATTCCGGCTCCTGCCGCGGATCGGGGCTATGTATATCGCGCATGTCCACCGGTACCTCGTCAGTGACATTGAGGTCTGGGTCCGGAATGCCCCCCCACGGCTTCACAAGCTTGGCCTTAAGCGTGCGTTCCTTGCGAAGTGCATCAATAATTCGGTACCGGGCCACCTTCCGGACCCAGTATTCTTCGTTTTCCAAAGGGCCCTGATTGCGCCGGTCCCGCAGTTCCTTCACAAGCTGGCACAGACACGCCGATGAAATATCGTCGACTGCGCTGCCACGGATTCCAAATGACCGAGACAAATATTTGGACAGAACCTGCACGTACTGGATCGCGTCGAATTCTTCCGCCTTGCCCCGCGCCAGGGCATCCGCTTTCAGGATGTTGAGAGTATCGTTGCCCGCGTTCATGGTCGCACCCCTGCCCGTTCTTGACTGCGGCGCCATGGCCGCACGTCAGGGTGTGCGAATTCCCGCGAACCAGGCAAACCGGTGCCACCTGCCCATCGGCAAGGACGTAACCGGGCCCATCATCAGCAGGGGCATCGCCAACCCTGCCTCCAGTAAACGAGGAAGTGTGACATCTGAGGTCACAGTTAAATGGGCGGACAAAGATTTTTCAGGTTATTTCGTAACTGACTGCTAATGCATCGGTTACATGATGGGAATTTGGCCGCGGCAGGCTTCGCTGCCGCCCCGCCGCCGCACTTGCGCGCCAATTGCAGGGCTAAATGTCGCAGCAACGAATAAGGAATACTTTATGGTTTAGTACGAGGGCGGCTGAAAAGGTCAGCGGCCGGTAAAATTCTGCAACCTGGCCATCCGATAGCTGCCAGGCAGACGGGAAATTGAAGATCTGGATGCGACCCCCGCAAACGGCCAGAATCGCATCCGCAATTTTGGGACATTTATGGGACTTATGGGACAAGGTCAGCAACGGGTCGGGCGGAAGGATGCTCCATGAAAAAAAAGCGCCGCCCGTCGCCGCCGGCGGCTATGAAGGACATCATGGCCCTTGCGGAGCAATTGAATCTATTGAAGGAGGAAGCCCGACGTTTGGGCGTGTTTACAAATGACCGGGAATTACTGGACTGTACGAAATGCGGCTTGATGGAAGACGTCACCATCGACGGCATCTTGATTACGATCCGGTCCGAGAGCCAGACCCAAGACACCGGCCTGAGATTTTTGCCCGTGGGCAAAGGCGGCGCAAAATTCCGCTGCCCAGCCTGTGGAAAAATAGTGCGCTCAACCATCACATAGACGGTGCTCATTAGTCGGACCCTCGATGGCTGTGTCAATTTCGCTGCCAGCGCCGTTGGATGTCGCGCGGGCATCATCGATAGAAGGATGCTGTCGGCCAAATCAAGTTCCGGAATGCAGTTTCTTGAAGGCACCCCGTTCCAGGCAGTTCTGCCCGCGCGCGTTACAATCCTCCAAACGATTTTTTTATTGCTAATTCGTGCGGAATTTGCCCGTTTGATGCAGGGGCCTTTTTGATGTCCACGCCCTTTCACACCAAGTACTGGGCCCACGAGCTTACCCTGCGGTCCGCTACGGGCAGCATTGAGGCGCTGTCGCGGTCCATCGCTGGCGCACGGGTCGATCTAAACCCGCACCAGGTCGATGCCGCGCTGTTCGCGCTTCGGTCCCCATTGGCGAAGGGCGTCATCTTGGCGGACGAGGTCGGCCTCGGTAAAACCATTGAAGCCAGCATCGTCCTCGCCCAGCGGTGGGCCGAACGTCGCCGCCGCATCCTACTGATCGTGCCAGCGATCCTACGCAAACAATGGCAGCAGGAACTGGAAACCAAGTTCTACCTCCCGGCCATTGTTCTCGATTCCCGCATTCACGCCAATATGGTTGAACAGGGTAATGCGGACCCCTTTGCCACCGCAGATAGGATCATTATTTGCTCCTACCATTTCGCATCGGCGCGTGCGCAGGAAATCTCCCGGGTGCCGTGGGACCTCGTCGTCATCGACGAAGCCCACCGCCTACGCAATGTGTTCCGCAGCTCCAGCCACATGGCGCGGAACATCGTGGACGCGGTCGCAGGCTCGCAAAAGCTACTGATCACTGCAACGCCCCTGCAAAACTCGCTAATGGAACTTTATGGCCTAACTAGTGTTATCGACGACCACATCTTCGGCGACGCCGCGTCGTTCCGGGACCAATTCGTCCGCGCCGCGGATGAGGACCTCCGCAACACCCTATTACAGGACCGCCTGCGCCCGATCTGCATCCGCACCCTACGGCGCCAGGTTGGCGAATACATCCCGTTTACCCGTCGCGTCCCGGTCACACAGGAATTCCACCCTAGCGACGAAGAACAGGCCCTCTACGACCGGGTTTCCGCCTACCTCCAGCGTGGCGACTTGGTGGCCCTTCCCAGCCGCCAGCGCAAGCTGATTACGCTGATTTTGCGCAAACTGCTCGCGTCGTCCACCTTTGCCATCGCCAACACCCTGAGCCGCATGATTGACCGTTTGGCGGACCTGGACGCCCAACTGGACGAACTCTTCGACGACGAGGATATCGAGGGGCTAGACGAACTCGAAGATGAAATGGCCGAGGATGATGAAGCGCGGACCGATGCTGCCGCCCCCTCGAGCGACACCGACTCCGCCGCTGCAGCGGGTACTGCGCCAACCGGTGTCGGCCCTACCCCCACCTTTGCCACCGTGACGCCCGGCACCCCCGATCCCGCAGCATCCGCGGCGTCGCCAGATCCGGGCCCGAATCCGTCCCTCGACTACGACCCCGACCGCGACGATCCCCGCCCACTCGAAGTGAGCCCGCCTTTCACACCGGAGCAGCTCAAGGCCGAATTGATCGAACTCCGTGACTACCTTGGCCACGCCAAAAAGATCACCAGCAACGCCAAAGGCGACGCCCTAATCCCCGCCCTCAAGGTTGCCTTTGAGAAAGCCGAATCCCTCGGCGCGCAGCGCAAGGCGGTGATTTTCACCGAATCCCGTCGCACCCAGGACTACCTGTTTGCACTGCTCACCGCCAACGGGTACGCGGGCCAGGTGGTCAACATCAATGGCTCCAACCATGACCCCCACTCACGCAGCATCTACCACCAGTGGCGGGAGCGGCATGCCGGGCAGGAAATTATTACTGGCTCCGAGGCCGTCGACGTCAAGGCCGCCATTGTCGAGCAGTTCGAACACCACGCCTCCATTCTGGTCGCCACCGAAGCCGCGGCCGAGGGCATCAACCTGCAGTTCTGCTCGCTGGTGGTCAACTTCGATCTGCCCTGGAACCCGCAGCGAGTCGAACAGCGGATCGGCCGCTGCCATCGGTACGGCCAGAAGCATGACGTGGTGGTGGTCAACTTTTCCAATTTGCGGAACGAAGCCGACCAGCGGGTGCTGGAACTGTTAGGCGAAAAGTTCCGCTTGTTCAACGGCGTATTCGGGGTCAGCGACGAGGTTCTTGGCGCACTGGAATCGGGTGTCGATATCGAACGCCGCATTGCCGCCGTCTACCAGACCAGCCGCACGGGTGACGAAATCAAGGCGGCGTTCGATAAGCTTCAGGCTGACCTGGATGTGCAGATCCAGGCGCGGATGACCCAGACTCGCCAGACTTTGCTCGAACACTTCGACCAGGATGTGAGCAACCGCCTGCGCGTCCACCGGGACAAAACCATGGAGTCCCTCAACCAGCGCGAACGGTTCCTCCTGGAACTCACCCGGGCCGAACTGGACGGCGACGCGCGGTTTGCCGATGGTACTCCGCGCTTCGAATATACCGGCGGGGTGGCGGCTGCGGGGTGGTACCACTTCGACTGGAAGCAGGCGGAAAAACTGGGCGACACCTTCTACCGTCAGGATCATCCGCTGGCGGCGCGGATTATCGAGACCGCCATCACGCGCGAAACGCCGCCGCAGGCGGTGACGCTCAATTACACCGCGCACGGGCAGACCATCAGCGTATTGAAGCCGTATGTGGGCGCGACGGGGTGGTTGGCGGTGTCCAAACTTTCGATCCAGTCGCTAGATACCGAGGAATTTTTACTATTTGCCGGCATGACTGACGGCGGGGAGGTGCTGGATGAGGAAATCTGCCGGAAACTGCTATTGCTGCCGGCGGAAGTTACCGGCGCGTCGGACGGCGCGGCACCGACGGAGGCACTGGTGGTGCTGCAGGGGGCGGAACAGGCGAAGAAAATCAAACTGGTTGAGGAGCGCAACGGGAAGTTCTTTGACGAGGAGGTGTTAAAGCTCGACCACTGGTCTGAGGACCTGAAACAGGGGCTGGAGCGGGAATTGAAGGATCTGGACAAACAAATCAAGGAAGCCCGGAGGGCCTCGGCGCTGGCGGGGGCGCTGGAGGCGAAACTGGCGGCGCAGAAACAGATGAAGGCGCTCTGCGACCAACGCACCGCAAAACGCCGAGCGCTCTACGACGAGCAGGATACAATCGACGCCAAGCGGGAAGACCTGATCGCGCAGATCGAACAGCAGTTGGAGCAGAAGCAGGTGGTAACGATGGTTTTTGCGGTGCGGTGGCGGATACAATGATGGCTTGGGGCTGTTTGAAGGCTTTGAGGATTTAGTGGATGAACTGTCGTGGCACGCGCTGATCTACTCCTCACTCTGGTTAAGGCCGGCCGCGCCCTGCCGGACCCCCGATTCAGGAGCGCGGTGGAGGCTCTCATTGCCGAAGAACGCGCAAAAAAGCATGAGATTTTGGCGGACGAACTGACAGCCGCTTACTATAATCGCCCCAACGGGGTGCCAGCGCCAGCGGTGACAATGAGCACGCACCTATCCTCTATCAATGACCTAATTTTCGAAGTGAACTCCGATCGTGCTCTCGAAAGTCTTATCTTACCGCAACAGGTCACGGAGGAATGTCGGGATCTGATTGAGGAACAACATCGAGCTGACCTCCTCCGGTCTTACAATCTGGTTCCTCGCAATCGGGTGTTACTCGTCGGGCCACCGGGTAATGGAAAGACGAGCTTAGCACACGCCATTGCTCATGATTTGATGGCGCCGCTCCTAATGGTTCGTTACGATGGGCTCATCGGCAGCTATCTTGGCGAGACCGCGATTCGCCTGCGGAAGATTTTTGATCACGCGCGTCAGAGGCCCTGTGTACTATTCTTCGATGAGTTCGATACGATCGGCAAGGAGCGTGGAGATATCCACGAGACCGGCGAGATTAAGCGCGTAGTCAGCACACTGCTTTTGCAAGTTGACCAACTGCCAGCATACGTGGTGATAGTAACCGCGACCAATCATGCCGAACTACTCGATAGGGCGGTGTGGCGAAGATTTCAGCTACGCCTGAACTTGCCAATGCCGAAACCGGAACAGATAGAACAATTTCTGGGCAACCTGCTTGGTGGTTTTGAAGGCGCAACTGGCCTGAGCGCCCACGGATTGTCCAAGGATCTCCACGGTGCAACGTATTCTGATGTTGAGGAATTGTATTTTGATTTCGCGAGAAGAGCGGTGCTTGCAGGCCCTGGAGCCGACTTTTCAAAGCTTCTTACCGGGCGAATATCTGCTTGGAAGGGGCGCGCCTCCCCTGCTGGCACGAGGCGCGTCAAGTGAGTACAGGCGGCATTTCTCCGCAACTTCCAATCCTACTTTTTCCAACAGCGGCTAATACCCCGCGTCAAAAATTGAAGGCTGGGTTTCCCCAGTTGCCAAAACATTTCCCATCCAGGCAGGAGCAGGCAGCACGACTGGATGCCAAATTCCAATCGATAAACCCGCAACTCCTGCACATTCAGCCACAAACCGCTGGAGTCGATCCGGAAGAGGTGATTGTGCTCGAAACTGCGGTTGATCTGGCTTCATTCCAGCAGGCGGTGCAGTCGATCCCAGGCATGGAATGGTTGGGCGACTTCAGCATCGAAATAGCACAGCCGGATCCCGGGTTCCTTGTGGACGGAACCGGTTCAGCGGCAACTCCTGGACGCCTATTCGTCATCGCCAGCAACAAGGCTGCTTACGATTCGCTCCTCAGCCTTTGGAATACATGGAAAGGTCCTGCCCCGGCAAAACTCGGGAGAGGATTCACCCCGCTTGAAAAGGTTTTTCAGTACTTAAATGATGTTCGCCCGTGGGGGGTATCAGATCGGGTTCGGGCAACGGGTGTAGTCGCTTACTGGGAAAAAAGTATTCAGACAAATGTTGACTCGATATTGTTTGAAGTCGATCTCTGGTTTCGGATCCAAGCGGGGAAACGGGATTCCACCTATCGTAACTTCCAGTCGATTGTTTCCAGAGTTGGCGGCGAGTGTCTGCGCCATGTGGTGATTGCCGAAATTGGCTATGATGGCGTGCTTTTGAAAATTCCACCTGACCAAATCAGAAAAATGCTCTCAGCCCTCGAAAATAATCAACAGGAACCACTTTTGCAGTTCAACGGTGTCAAGTGCTTTGCCCCAATGGGCCAAACAACGATTATGCCATCCAAACCTTCTGCCGCGGCTTCCCTACCACAAAAACCTCTCCCGCAGGGGTATCCGGTTGCCGCCCTGTTTGACGGGTTGCCGCTTAGCCAGCATGCGGCCCTACGTGACCGGTTGGCAATCGACGATCCGGATGGATACTCCCAGCAGTACCAAGCAAACGAACAGCGCCATGGCACCGCAATGGCCTCGCTTATCATTCACGGCGATGCCGGAGCAAATGAAGCTTCGATCAAATCGAAACTGTACGTTCGACCCGTGATGGTTCCACAGGGCGCGAACAACGGGGCCGTTCGCGACGAAAGCTTTCTCACCACTGAATTGACGGTTGATTTGGTGCATCGGGCGGTCAGACGCCTTTATGTTAAAGAAGGCGGTGCGGCGGCAAAAGGTCCCGATATTCGCGTCATAAATCTGAGCGTTGGGAATCGGCTGCAACTTTTCGACAACGAACTGTCGCCGTGGGCCCGGCTCCTTGATTGGTTGTCGTGGAAATTCAAGGTTCTTTTTATTGTCTCTGCTGGGAATCATCTGGATGATATCGTGATTCCGGTCACGGCCGCGCACCTACCCACACTGACAGATGCCGAATTTCAACGCCATACACTACACGCAATGTGGAATCAAAAAGTTGAACGGAGACTCCTGGCGCCGTCGGAATCGATTAATGCCTTGACAGTGGGCGCATTGCATAGCCAGTCCAGTTCAACTCAGGGCCATGGATCGCTGGTTGACATGCTCCGTGGCGCTGCCTTCCCAAGTCCGATCAATCCAGTTGCGAGCGGATTTGGTCGATCCGTGAAGCCTGATCTTCTGGTTCCCGGCGGTATTCAGCATTACGACGTCATAAAGCTCGGGGGGCCATCGAACTCGACAACCCTTGGACCAAGTAGCGCAAACAAGCAACCTGGCCAGCTAACTGCCGCGCCGGGTGGACAAGCAGTCCCCCCCAGTCAATTTGTAAGTTCCTGTGGTACCAG